>CAZADO010000119.1:0-3129 GCA_964483885.1 uncultured Alphaproteobacteria bacterium
TGATTTGGGAATTGCGCGAGAAGCTCATTGATTTCAAAAAGAGTGACAAAAAGCTGATTGTCTATTTTGAACGCGCTGGTATGTGGGAATATTATCTGGCGTCTGTCGGAGATAAAATCTGGATGGATCCGATCGGATCTATTCAGCTACTGGGATTCAATATGGGACGAACCTTCTGGAAGAACTTCTTCGATAAAATCGGTATCGGTGTCGATGAATGGAGATATTTCAAATATAAATCCGCTTTTGAATCGTTGTCCCGCGAGAACTTTTCGGACGCCGACCGGGAACAAAGAGACGAACTTATCGGGGACACATATGATGAATTTGCCAAAGACGTCTCTGCTGTGAGGAAGATGACTCGCGCGAAGTTCGACAGCCTTGTCAATCATGAACTCTATTTTACAGCCGATGAAGCGGTGAAATTTGGCCTGGTGGACACCATCGGACGCCGGGATAAGGCGAAAGAATTTGCAAAAGAGGTGTCAGGGAAGAAATACATCCTTTTTGCTTCCTATAACTCGCTTTTGGAAGAACGCGCTGAGCGAGACGAATGGGGAGAACCTCCGCAGATCGCTCTGGTGTATGCTTTGGGAACCTGTGATCTGGAAACCGGTATCCGCGGGCGCTACACTTCGAGCGTGCTCTCGAAGCTGGCCAAGAACAAGCGCGTGAAGGCTGTTGTTCTGCGAGCGGATTCTCCCGGCGGCGATGCGTTACCGTCGGATCTTGTGGACGAACAGGTGGGTAAAGTCTCTGAGAAAAAACCTATGATCGTTACGCAGGGTAATGTTGCAGGCTCCGGTGGCTACTGGATCAGCATGAGCGCGGATGATATTTTTGTGTCACCGTACACGATTACCGCTTCCATCGGCGTTATCGGCGGCTGGCTCTACAACGATGGTTTCGGAAGTAAAATCGGATTTACCTATGACCATGTCCAAAGAGGGGATCATGCGGATTTTGGGCACGGCATCCGCCTTCCTTTCTTGAATGTCGAAGTGCCCGACCGCGCTTTGAATGACGAAGAACATCGGCGGGTCAAGACGTTGATATTGAAATTCTATGATCAATTTGTCGAGAGGGTTGCCGAAGAACGCAAGCTCGAAACCGCCTATGTTGATTCCGTCGGTCAGGGTCGTGTGTACATGGGACGCCGCGGCATCGAGCTGAAATTGGTGGATCGTATCGGCGGACTGGATGATGCCTTGAAATTGGCTCGGGAGAGAGCGGGACTTTCTCCGAATCGCTATGTCGAAATCGTCGAATACCCCAAACGCAAATTTATCAATTTCGATGCTCTCTTTAAATCAAGCGGGCCTTTCAGTTGGCTGACGAAAAGTAAAATTGAAAACAGCGCGGACTATGAACTCGAAGTTCTGCGACGCATGAACCGTCAATCCGGAGAGCTTCTGTTTATGCTTCCCCCTGAATATATTTTGGAGTAAAATGACGCCGACAAAAAAATCTGCCAAAGATAAACCGTTCGTTCGGCCGGAAGTGGTCACGTTTCCCAATCCGAATCCCGAACGGGACTATACGATTCGCATCGAGAATCCGGAATACACCTCGGTATGTCCGGTCACAGGACAGCCGGATTTCGGAACGATTATCGTCTGCTACACACCGGACAAACTGTGCCTCGAATTGAAATCCTTGAAATTCTATTTTCTTGCTTTCCGCAATGCCGGCCTCTACTACGAAGCCGCGGTCAATATGATTCTGGATGATTTGGTTCAGTTTTGCCGCCCGCAATGGATGGAAGTGGTCGGGGATTTCACCGCACGTGGTGGGATTACCACCCGGGTTCAAGTGGAATATATGAAGCCCAATCCGCCGCGGCAAGCAAAAGGGCGCAAAGGATGAAAGGTAGCCTGACGATTTTTTGGGTTGGTCTTTTCATTGCCTGTGAAATCATCTCGAATGTCACCGCCGCCAAGCCGGTGCAGCTCGGCCCCATTGTCGTACCCGCGGCCATTTTTCTCTATGCGCTAACGTTTACTCTCCTCGATGTACTCCATCGCGAGGTAGGCTATAAAGGACTTCGCACGGTCATCTGGGCGGGATTCGCGGCGAATGCACTGTTGGCGTTTTATGCATGGTTCGCGGTGGCGCTTCCCCCCGCTCGCTTTTACCTGCATGCAGAAGCGTTTTCGAGTGTCTTTGGTTCGACGCCGCGGATTGTCATCGCGAGTCTTTTGGCCTATTTGGCCGCTTCGTTTACGGACAGGGAAATTTATCACTGGGTCGTTGTTCGTTGGGGTGCCAAACCGTGGCTACGCGTCATCACATCCAATGCGGTCTCAACCTTCATAGACAGTGTCTTTTTTATCACGATTGCTTTCGTTGGCGCGTTTCCGATTTTGGGGCTTATCGTAGGGCAGTACATTATCAAGATGGCGGTTTCTGTTCTGAGCTTGCCGCTGATTTACCTGACAAGAGGGTCTGACGATGAATCTACGGCAGTGATGACTTGATTGTGTATGACGACTCTTCTATGTCCTCTGTCCTGACAAGTTGAATGTTTCTATTTCGCAACGCGCGAACACTTACGAAAATGCACGCGAGGCAATTGGTTTGCCTCGCGTTTTTTGTACTCCAACCGGGCATCTCTGGCAGGAAAGTTGCAGCGTTTGTTGATGATTCACAGAATAACCATCGAAAGTGAGAACGGCCATGCAGGGGAAAGTTCTAATTTGCGAGGATGAGCGCTTTATCCATGAATTGATGCGCAAAACGTTGCAGGACGGAGGCTATGAAACCTCAAGCGCTTACACAGGTGAGGCATTATTAAATCTTGCCGGTGACGAGCAGGCGGCGGTCATACTTCTGGACATGATGCTGCCGGATATGGATGGTACGCAAATACTTTCCGAGTTGCGAACGAAGGAGAATAATGCGCAGACGCCCGTCATCATTTTGTCGGCAACACCGGAAGAAGAATTAAGAGAGAAACTAACGGAATTCTCCGTAGCCAATTATATCCAAAAGCCTTTTAATCCTGTTGACCTGCTCAAACGTGTTAACGAAGCTTGTAGTGTCATAAACGTACCATCTGTGGATCGCCCTCGCATCCTTGTCGTTGAAGATAGCCATGTCCATCAAAAAGTTATTGGTCGCTTTCTGGAA
>CAZADO010000120.1:0-3860 GCA_964483885.1 uncultured Alphaproteobacteria bacterium
CTTAACTCTTCTGCGGTAACTTGGGATGGACTAATCTGATGCAACTCGCATCCAATCTTGCGCGCCTGCTTCTGCATCAGCCAGAACATTTTGCGTTCACTGGTATAACTCACACCACCTCGCGGAAGCGTGTTGCAAATCGAACGGGTAATATTCTCAATCGTCGGACCCATTTCCCGGACATGATCGAAACGCGTATTCGTAATCAAACCAACCGTTGAGTGAAAAAATCGGTTTTCACTAATCCACTGATATTCCGGCTGCACAGCCATGCACTCCATCACCACGGCATCAGGTTTCCGGCGAGCCATGTATCGGATGATTTTTATTTGCTCAATAATATTCGCATTCTGTGGGCGGATAACCGGTATTTCCAATCCCTTTTCATCGATAATACGCGGGAGTGTTCCTGTCGTCTTCGCCATCGTTTTAATGCCTCCGGCTCGCAATCCTGCGGCGACAAGACGGGTCACGGATGATTTACCTCGCGTGCCGTTGACATGAATCCGAATCGGAATGGAATAGACCCGGCGCTGATGAGCGCGGAATTCCCATATCCAATAGACAATTAAAGATACAAGGACTAAGATAAGAAAAAGCATTATCGTATATGGAGTTATTTAAACCTTAAATATAAGAATTTTTCTTGCCAAAGTCAACGAATTTCGTGTCATACAATCATCCGCGCATTCATTTTCATTTCATCCACCTTTAGTTATCACGCGTTGGAATTTGGGATAATTACCAATGCTGCACGGTTACATCAAACGTATCACGACCGGCTGTCTCTGAATTCGTCGGTTGTATTTTCTGTCCCGAAAGAAAAAGCCCAGCTTGCATCGCGGGCTCTACGGTAAGAAGAAGGCGTTTCTCGACTGAGATGCGCAGTGTGTCAAACGGCTGAAGCCGACGCCGATATTCTATTTCATCACTCCGCTGAAGTCGCACAAGACAAGGGCCGGTTGCGATGAGATCGAATATGCTTGCTCTCCGCGCGATTTGTTCTGATTCCACTGCGATAAACTCAATCGGCCCGTGAGAGACATTTCGAGCATAGCGCAAGGCTTTGTCAAAAGGTGCTTCGGCAATGGATTCTTCGTGAGAGCGTCGGGCGGAAAATAAAACCATCAGAAACGTCGCTATAAGTGCAATGAATAAAATCAGCGTTACACGACGACTTGCCGCCAGCCATCCGAGCATGATTTTTGCTCGCGTCACGCCGACTGATTCCGGCTTTGGAAGCAATTCTGCCGTGTCATCGAACATGGCTCTCCCATGCTCTGATTGACCTTCGCCAAGCTTCCGGAATCGGCGCAGCACATCATCGGCGTTCAAACCTACGACTTCGGCATAGCCGCAGATATACCTTGTCAGGAAGGGAGCTTCTATTTCTCCCCATCGACCGTTTTCCAGCGCCTCAAGTGTTTTCGAAGGACTGTGGATTTTCTCAGCGACTGCTTCGAGAGTCAATCCGGAAGAAATCCGCGCATCGCGCAAATCTCTACAAAAACCGGCAATCTCCCCAGTTTTTCCGGAGGCAGTCTGCCAAGAGTTCCAATGGAAGTCCGACGACATTCGAATAACTCCCTTCGATCTTCACAATAAGAGCGCTCCCTTTTTCTTGAATCGCATACGCTCCCGCTTTTCCCATCCACTCCTTCGAGTTCAGATAATCACGGATGTTCCTTTTCGACAGAGTCTGAAAAAACACGTCGGTTTCATCACTAACGACGACTATTTCTCCTGACGGATTTTCCGCCAATGCCAAGCCTGTTATCACTTGATGATGTCGTCCTGAAAGCAGAGACAGCATTCGAGAAGCGGCATCCGGTCCGATAGGTTTGCCGAGAACATGGTTTCCTATTTGAATAACCGTATCCGCAGCAAGAAAGAGACGGCGCTGCTTGTCTTGAGGCACGCATGCTCGAAGTTTGCGAATCGCATTCTCTTCGGCGATGTCGCGCGCATGACGTCCGTTCCATCTTTCGGATATGTTCGAAACCGTGACATCAAAGGGAATATTCAGGTGAGTCAGAAGCTTCAAGCGGCGGGGAGAAGCCGAGACTAACGTTAATCGAATCGAAGATGACTTCACGCAAAAAGAAGAGCTATAAGAATGATAAAAATGAGCCAGCGGGCTATGCGATTAAATCTTGCAATCGCTATCGTCGAAAGTTCTTTATCTCGACCGCGCAGCTTCCCCCACATCCAAAGCAGCGGCAAATCAACCACAAGAACGATAATCCAAAAATAGAATTTACTATATAGTCCATTCAGAAATGGCCAAGTCGTGATGATTCCAAATAAAAAGAAGAGAATGCCTCCGATAGCTAATGTTGCTCGCGGTCCGAGCAACGTTGCGATAGTGACGCGCCCGTTTTTTGCATCAACACGGCTGGTTTCCACAACACGGGTTGTCTCCCAAGCTAAAAAGAAAAAGAAAGCAAACGCTGCCGGATAGGCTGCCAGCGCCAACCTATTCAAAGCCATTGCTGTTCCCAAGAAAAGAGAAGCTGTCAGAAGCGCTAAAAGCAGATGATGAATTATAGCAAAACGTTGTGGAATTGAGCCATAAAGCCATATAACAAGCGCTGCTGCAAGAGTCCACAAGCCAAAAAGAACACCGCTTAAAAATCCGACAAGTCCTCCAATCAAAAGCAGAATATAACTTGATTTTACGCTCGCACTTTCCCGAGATTCCGAAGCCGCTTTGTACCGAAACAGTATCATTCCTCCGAAAATGAGAGTGACGCTGGAGATTAGCGCTACAATAACCGGCAGGATTTCGATAGAAGCGGCACGAAAACACAGCCGAGCTTGCGCCGCAACACCCATCACTCCCCAGAGCACCGGAAAAAGCCAGTTGGGAAAATGGACGTTCGATGGAGATTCAGGAGCGCGGCTCGAAGGGGATTTCGAGCTGGAGCCGGGTTCGGAGGAGTTCGAGTGCAATCTGAAGGACCTCATCTTTATTAATGTCTTGGCGACTTCCCGTATCGAGGATGGCGAAGCGCGTCATGGATTGGGCGCGTTTTGCCCAATCTTCATAGGCTTCATTGAGTTCCTCAAGATAGGATTCGGTAATCGATTTTTCGGATTCTCTCCCTCGAAGACGGATGCGCTGTGTGAGCGTCGGGACATCGCAGCGTAGGTAGAGAATCAAATCGGGGGGTCTCAAAAAGGATGTCATCGCTTTAAAGAGATCATGATAATTTTCCCAGTCGCGCTGGTTTATATGACCTCTTTTGTGAAGCGTCGTCGCAAAAACCTCGACATCTTCATAGATGGTTCTGTCTTGGATGCATGAGATGTCTTCGGTAAGAATCGAGCGCTGACTTTCGAATCGCTTCGATAAAAAGTAAACTTGGAGATGGAACGCCCATCGTGACATATCGGCGTAAAAATCATCCAGATAGGGATTATTTATCACCGGCTCAAAATAGGAACGCCATCCAAGCTGCCGAGCCAACGCTTTCGTCAGCGTCGTTTTGCCGACTCCGATATTGCCTGCAATGGAAACAAAATAACTTCGACCGCCAAGTTCATCCATGGCGTATTACACCCGTGTTTCTGGTGAACGAAGATTTAGGAGCTTCAATCCTGTTTGCTCATCAAGGATTCGTTGAACAGGGCCAGAGGCTCGCGTCAACCAGAATTCACCGGTCACGGCAATCGTCGCGCTGACCAGATGTCCGCCGAACACATGACAGTCTCCGTCACCGATAAGAGCGTGAACATGCCAGAAAGGTTCTCCGTCAACCATCGCCAAATTCCCTGAACAATTTATCAGCTCGTAGGCTCCTTTGAATTTCTTGTGAAGATATTCTTTCGACTCACGATTGAAATAGGCGAGTTCGACT
>CAZADO010000121.1:0-2691 GCA_964483885.1 uncultured Alphaproteobacteria bacterium
TATAAGAAAAAGGAGCAGCCAATCATGACTGCTCCTTTTTTGTGTATCTCCCACCGCGGCGGCAAATAATTTGGTAGTGCCGCACTGCAGTGCGCTGGGGTCGGCTGCAAGCAGCCAACACCGCAGAAAAGCGATCAAGCTTAATGCGGATTCAGGCGGGCGATTTTGGTTATGAGGACGCAGCGGTGTTGCTGAGCGATGTTATCGAATGCGCGTCCGAGTGCAGGAAAAAGTTTCTCGCTTTCGCCGGTGATGTAGCTGCTTAATAGTCCGACCTCTACCTCGAATCCTTGCTTCCGAAGTGCGTCGTTGAAGGCTTTTATCGACGGCAGGAGTTCTTTGGTCTCCAAAGGATATAAGCTAACTTCCATCTGTACTTTCATTGTATCTCCCATTCAGGTTACTTAAGAAAAGGGCATCTGCCTCTGACGATAGCTCGCCTTTGGTCGATGCCCTGAACGATTTCATTTGTAAGAACGTCTAACCTCCGCGGTCGCCCATGTCATGAACGAGTTTTTCCATCTTCTTCCAAGCCGGTTCCAGTTCCACCGATAGAACGATTAAGTCAGATACCCGTCCACGAGCGTCTTTTACATGATTCTTGAAAAACGCTTCCTGTTGGAAACCGATTTTTTCAAAGCGCTGGATGACCAGTTTCTGCTGAGCGAGAACTTCCACTATAACCTTTTCTTTTTCAAGTTCGTGGGCGATGGTGAGAAGGTCATAGATGAGCATGTTTCCAAGTCCAAGACCGCGCCAGTCCGGGTGAATCATCCCGCGAATTTCACAGACGTGGCGAGTCCAACCGAAGTCACGGTGAAGCACGGCCCATTCTGCAATTATCTGGTCTTCATAGAAAACAACCAAACGAACGCGCCATTTGTTCTCGATGTCCTCAATCCATCCGCGAATGGTTTCAGGATTTTGAACATCGCTTCGGAAATAGTTTATTTCCGCCTCCGGCAGCGATGCGAAGAAGCGGTTCAGTTCTTTTTCGTCCCCGGCTTCCAACAATCGAATAACGACTTCTTTGCCGTTTTTCAGTTTGTAAGTCTGGGGAAAGTTGTCTGTAAACATTCAAAACCTCTATCTATATGTAGATACTAATTAAATGCCATCTCTGTTTTCCATTCCTTCCATACTTTGCCGGCCAATTCAGGTCCGGGTGTCAGCGTGGGTTTGCCGGGCACCCATCCGGACGGAGTCACTTCGCCCGTAGCGACGACATGCTGGAACGCTTTCACCTGCCGGATAAGTTCACTCACGTTTCGTCCCACTTCGGGAGTCAGCACTTCCATCGCACGTATCACGCCATCGGGATCGATGATGAACCGCCCGCGAATATCCACACCTGCCGCACTGTCATAAATACCGTAAGCCGCGCCAATTTTCCCTCCGGCATCCGACAACATCGGAAAAGGAACGCCGCCAGGTACCATCTTCGAAAGTTCTTCTTCCTGCCAGATTTTGTGGACAAAACGGCTGTCTGTACTTGCAGATAGCACCTGAACACCCAGCTCTTTTAGTACATCATGCTTGGCAGCAACTGCCGCCAATTCTGTCGGTCAAACGAATGTGAAATCACCGGGGTAAAAGCACAGCACCACCCATTGACCGTGATAATCCGATAGTTTTACATTTTTAAAGCCGCCTTCGAAGTATGCGCTCGCTTCGAAATCTGGCGCAGGTTTACCCACTTGAGCTGTCGTAATATTTCTTCCTGTTGTATTGGACACTTCGGCTTTTGCGGCTGAATCTGGTACGGGCGCGCTGATAGGCCCTGCCGCAGCTTGGACGCACCCATCTTTTGGCTTCGCCATAATTTGCCCTCCATTCAACTGAATTCTTTAAGACTTGAGAAACTGCTTATTAAATTGTTTATTATGAAGATGGAATTCATGAATACGAAAATAGGTTGATATTAAATTATAACATCTGATTTATAAAGTCAAGTCCATTGGATAGGATAACCTGTAATTTCACATGCGGACGCGCTTTTGTTCCTTGACTCTTTTCACCCTTTTTCCTACTTTAAGCATACGTAACATGAGAATTTTAATGGAGAAGCTTGTGCCTAACGACATTTTTACGCAACTAAACGAAGCGGTTCAAGCCGCTGAAAAAGAACGCGCTATCGAATGCGCCCAGCAGGGACTTTCTGATGGTATTTCCGCCATTGATCTTGTCAATCAAGCGTGCATTCCCGCGATGAGGCAATTGGGAGATCTTTGGGAGGAAGGGGAGATTTTTCTGCCGGAGCTGATGTTGTCCGCGGAAACCATGAAGTCGGTCATGGCGATTCTGACGCCGAAAATGGTGGCAGGGCAATCCGGAAGTTCGTCATTCGGGCGTGTGGTGATCGGGACAATTCAGGGAGACATCCATGACATCGGAAAATCCCTCGTCGCGGCGATGCTCGAAGCGTCCGGTTTTGAAGTGCGCGATTTAGGCGCGGATGTTCCGCTGGAGAAATTCTGCAATGAAGCGGAGAATTTTAACGCGAATTTGATTTGCCTTTCAGCGCTCTTAACGACGACGATGATGGGACAAAAAACCGTTATCGAAATGCTTGCCCAGCGAGGACTTCACGGTCGGGTGAAAGTGATGGTGGGTGGTGCGCCGGTCAGCCGCAAATGGGCGGAGGATATCGGCGCGGACGGTTACGGCGAAAATGCCATCGAAGCCGTGCGC
>CAZADO010000122.1:0-6033 GCA_964483885.1 uncultured Alphaproteobacteria bacterium
AACTGTCGCGTTCGACATATATCTCCGTCAACTCAGCGACGACGACAGAATCCAGACCGCGCGCGCGCAAACTTTGTTCGGCGTAGGGCGCGTGAGGCAATTCGGCAGGATGCGCGGCCAGAGTTTCCGCCATCGCGACTACCGGAGGAACAATGACGCTTTTCCAAGGGTCATGCTTGCGTGTGGTGAGCATGCGGGCTTTCGAGGGAAGCCAATCGGGAGGCGGCGTGCCGGGCGCAAGAAAAAGGATGGATTCGCCGTCGTCCGCCACATCCAGCTCAAGTCTCAGCGTAATCCGTCCGCCATAAGGTGTGCGTTCCCGCAGTGAAAGAATGCCCGCTTCACCGAACCATCGCTTGACAGATGCATTGGCCGGAAGCGAATCGCCCAAAGGTGTAATCGCCCACAGATGCACTAAATCCTGCGACAGCTCTAATCCAAGCAGTTCCTGAAAACCAATCGACTTCGGCAGAAGAAATTCATATTCGACAGAAAATTGATCACCGGAGGAAAAATTCTCAGCGAAACGCTGCACGCCCGGCGAGGGAAAAGGAGCCTGATGGGATGTTTTCAACTTCGTCCACACGCTGAGTTCCGCCATCCGTCCTCGCTCACCGGTCGTTTTAAGTGTCATACGGTATCGCGCGTCGTTTTTGATGGTGATTTTATCCCGCAAATCCAGAGTCTTGCTGTCCAGTGACCGCTCCCATATCAGCCCGTCCACATCTGAGACGAAACTAAGCACGGTTTTTTCGGATGTTTCGAGCGCGGGAGCGAGCCAGAGATTCCATTCGAGCACATCGCCTTTTTTCAAAGACAGGCCATAATAGACCGAATCTCCCGGCATTAGATAGCTGTGAGGAACCACGGACGGTTTCGTTTGCCCGAAAAGCGCTATGGGAATCGCAAGGGCGAGGATAATTTTGGCGAAATAGATTGGTCTTTTCATTTTATATGTCAGAGGTTAGATGGCGATTTCTCCGGCGAAAACAAACTGCGCCGGGCCTTCGAGAGTAACCTGCGTAAAATCTGGATTAACGGTGATGTGTAAATCTCCACCGGCTTGAGTAACCGTAACCGGAGCGCCGGATTGCAGCTTTCCTAAGACTGCACCTGCGCAGACCGTCGCCGCCGCGCCGGAGCCACAGGCGAGCGTCAAACCTGCTCCCCGCTCCCAAGCGGTAAGCAGGCAGGAATTCCGACTCGTGATATGAGCGAATTCTACATTCGTGCCCGCCGGGAAGATTTTATCTTTTTCGATTAATGGGCCATAAGTTCGAACGAAGATTTCGTCATGCAATGGTCCGAAAATCACGCAATGCGGATTTCCCACGGAAAGCATCAGCGCTTCGAAAGATTGCCCCGCTACATTTAATGTCTGCGTTTTAGGTTTCATCGGAGATTCAATATGAAAATTCGGGCGCGGCATTTGCACTCGCACGCGATTGTCCTGCACGATTTCGATCTCGGAAATTTCCGGCCCTGTTTCGATATGGATGGAGCCTGAGACGTCCTCACCGATGTCTCGGAGGAAAAGCGCAAAGCAGCGCAAGCCATTGCCGGAAATTTCCGCCGGACTGCCGTCGGCATTGTGCAGAACCATTCGATAAGGCGCTTGTTGACCAGTTTTCAGAGTTAGAATGCCGTCTGCGCCGATGCCTCGATGCCGGTCGCACAGCGCACGTATTTGCTCCGGTGCGAGCGACGGGATTTCAGTGCGACCGTCCAGGATGAGAAAATCGTTTCCCAGCCCGTGGTATTTTCTAAAGCTAAGTTTCATAGGGAAGCTTCCGATATATATCCTTTAAATATACCATATATTACAGCATTGTTGCAAGTTCAACAGCGTCCTTTGAAGATTATGGTTGCATTATACGGTCGGATGGGAAAAATGTGAATTGGAATTATAAAAAGTTGCCTTGAAAAGCATCCACTTACGCAAGGCACGGCTTTTGCTCAAACCTATCGAGTATTCTATCGCACACTTAAAGGACGAAATGGAGGGTAACATTTTGGAACAACTAAATATGGAACCGTCACGCATCCGAGATTTAAGGCAACGGCTACGCCTGACTCAGGAAGATTTTGCCCATATGATCGGGGTGACCTTCTCAACGGTAAATCGCTGGGAAAACGGGAAATCCCAACCGAATCGGATTGCTTTGCGGCTCCTGGCAGGTTTGGAAAAGAAAGCGAAAGTCTCTTAATATTCCGGTGTCGGGCTTTTTATTACATGGCGGAGGCTTGATGCAGGTAATATCATATCGTATAGATAATTTTAAGGAGACTTCATGAACTTGTTAGCTCCGACAGCGGTTTTCCATAGTGGGGAGATGCGAGTGGTGCATTTCCAGCTTGAGAAAATGAACTTCGCTGCCGATGTCGAGGAAATTCAAGCCATCTGTTGGGCGTCTCCGATTATACCCACACCCGATATGCCGGATTATATGGAAGGAGAGCTGTATCTTCGTGATTTTCGGGTGCCGGTGATAAATCTACGTTTTCTCTTGGGGATCGCTCCTCGTCGTCTCGATGAAGATATGCGTATTCTTGTCATGCAAACGAGCAAGGGTCCGGTCGGCATGCTCGTCGATAAACTCCATGAAGTCATTAAGCTGCCTCCCGGCGCTGTTATGCCTCCATCCAAGGGACATCCTGAGTATGTTTCGGCAGTCGTTCCCGGATGCAACCTGCTACTCCCTGATTTCGAACGACTGATGGACGGATTGGATGAGAGCTATTCGGATGAACATTTTAAAGGTGAAAAAGGATAAAGCATTTATGGATTCATCCATTTCTGAAAAACTGAAAGCGTCTCCATCAAACGGATCACACCCGGGAAGTCTCAATACAAATTTGGAGCGTATGAAGGAAGCGATTGCGCGGGCAGGCGACCTTCCGACACTTCCGCATATCGCGATGGAAGTCTCGAGGCTGGCTTCCAATCCCGTATCCGGGATGTCTGAAATCGTTCGGATTCTTCATGATGATCCGTCTTTGACCGCAAAATTGCTCCGCGTGGCGAACTCTTCCTTTTATGGAATGTCACGGCATGTGGAATCTTTAAACTCTGCGCTGGTGATTCTTGGGATGCGAGAACTCGCAAATATCGTATCCTGCATCGCTATCTTTCGAGCGTTTCCGCAAAAGCCCGGACAAATGACGTTTGATCGAAAAGCGTTCTGGTTGCATTCGGCGGGGTGTGGTGAAATTGCGCGGGCGATATCCACACGGTTGAAGCTTCGCTTGAATACCGAAGGATTTACAGCGGGTTTGGTGCATGATATCGGCAAGATTATTCTGGATCAATATTTCCATGATGATTTCATGGAGGCTTTGAAACGCTCTCATGAACAAAAAATCCCGATGATTGAAGCTGAGGACAGTGTTTTGGGTGTTAACCATGCGGAATTGGGCAGTTGGCTGGCCGAAATTTGGTCTCTGCCCAAGAATATCTGCGGCGCTATCGGATATCATCATAATCCTGAAGTGGCCGACAATGAAAGTCGGCACCTTGTCGCGCTTGTCAACTTAGCGGATACCTTCTGCCAGCATGCGGGTATCGGTTTTTCCGGGAATGAAGCGGAGGAAATAAGCATCAACAGTACCGCGTGGAAAATCCTGAGCGAAATCCAACCGGAGATTGCGAACTGGAATGTAGAAGCATTCATGCTCGAATTGGAGGATCACATCGCGCGCGCGCGGGAGTTTGTCTCCATCGCGGCTTAATAAGAAATTGATATGTGCCATCAAAAAAGCGACCGCGAGGTCGCTTTTTTCGTGTCTTATGAGTCGATCTACTTTCATTCCAAGACTTGCTCTTTACCGGAGAAGAGTTGTATCTTTATAGCATAAACAGGCGGCATAAAAATATTTTTTCTTCAATATCTGTTTTTCCATGCACAACTCGGATTCTATTTCCATTTTAGAACAAGGCGCCGTTTCGATTATGGGAAATCGCAGCTTATTGCGCGAGCAGACAGCGGCGGCATTGAACTCTCGTCATGGAAAATGTCCCGATGCCGATGCTGAGTGGATACGAAAGACGCTTTGTCTTGTGCAGGAACTTGTGCAAAAAGGCGCGGTTATTTTTTCCAGCATCGGGATGTTTACGTGGGAATTGGTGACGTGGAAAACTTCTGCCTGCGGCGGCAAACTCATCATCATCGTCCCGGATGTGTCGCAGAACGACACCGCAGAAGCCGCTTCCGAAATCGTGCGGGATTTTCATCTCGACGCGAACAAAACACTCTTTGTCTTCCCCGAAGATTCTCCCGATTCTTTCAAAGCGCTCTCGAATTTCCCGAAACGCGACGCGTGGATTGTTGCGCTAGCTGAGACCTTATATCCTGTCGCGATTCGTTCCGGCGGAAATCTCGAAATGGTTATCGAGAGTTCCACCAAGGTAAATAACGAGAGCAGAATTCCCTATGCGAAAGCAACAAAATGTTCATCTTTTTCGGACTTGGAGATTGCGAATCCACGGGACGATGTATTGCCGTGGAATTCTCTGACGCATTGGACAAGAAAGACAGCATATCCGTGGCCGGGAGAGACGAAAGTTGATTTTTACGCCGCTTTCGACACGAAGCAAAACGGTTACCCTAGAAGCGGTTTTCACACGCTGAAGCGTATGCTGAAACAACGGCGCTTAATCGCGTCGAACAAGCTCATTCGCGGAAATAAAGGCGTGGTATCGCTGACGGAATGCCTGCCGTGGGAATTAGCCAAGCTCGTGAAGTGGCGTCCGGGTCTTTTTCGCTGGACGTTCGAACCGTACGGCATTGCGTTGAACAAGGCGAAGCTCGAATCGTTTGGCGCGAGACGCGTTGTCTATGGTGAAGACTATCAATTCCGATTTCTACAAGACGAAGATATTCCCTTTTTCCAAAGCTGCGGCCACGGAGAAAACAACTGGCGCGAAGAAAAAGAATGGCGGCATCTGGGCGATATGGATTTGAATCAGTTCGAGCCGGAAGATGTGATTATTTTCGTTTATACGAAAGAAGAAGCGAAAGAACTACAGAACGAATTTCCATTTCAGGTGATGTGCTGGGAGGATTTCAGAAAAAGTGCGCACCTATTGAGCAAAAATATTTCTTGACGAGGTATGCTATGAAAAGGCAACATCTAAAAATTCCTGTAACCCTTAGTCTCATTTTTATTGTATCCAGTATCGCTGTCGCAGCGCCGACGTTGCTGGATAAAATCGATACAGCTCACGAAGCTCTTGTTCAGGCATGGGCTGATGTGAAAAAGCCTGCTGAAGAGCGCGCTGATATCGCGTTGCGATTGGGGTATTTCGATGAGGCGGCTTTATTGGCATTGACGTTGCGCGAAAATAATCCCGAAAGCGCCGATATTATCGAGGCGGAAATCTATTTGAAGCACTATGATTTTAAAGCTGCTGAAAAAATCATTCGCCAAGCTCTTGAACGTTATCCAAAATCCGAGGAGCTGCTTTGGCTCGATTTTCAGCTCCTGCAGGCAAAAGAGAATTTGCCTAAAATAGAAAGCCTGAGTGAAAAGCTTTTGGCTGAGAATTTAGATGATATTCCTGCTCTGTTAGCGCGCGCGGATTTGCATTATCGTTTGATGGAATACGAGCTTTCCGGCGAGTATTGCGCACGCGCAATTCAGGAAGCGAAAAACGAATCTTGGAGAGCGCTGGCAGTTATAGCATTGTCACAAGTGAAGTACAGGCAGAATGAAAATAAAATCGCGCTGGATACGCTTGTCGCGATTTTGAATGAGCAGACATTCAGTGCTGATTTGCTTTTTGCGATGATTCAACCGATGATACGTCTCGGACGTGTTCAGGAAGCGACGCATGTTTTAGAAACGGCGCTCGAACTCAATCCGTATCATGAAATGGCGCATTATTATCTCGGCAATGGTTTTGCGCGCTATAATTACACGCAGCTCGAAGAAAAATATCCGCATATTTTTGCTGACAGTTTAGGAAAGAAGGCGCTTGACGAAGCGAAAAATCTCCTAAGCAGCGGAAATGTTGCAGCGGCGGAACGCGAGCTT
>CAZADO010000123.1:0-3645 GCA_964483885.1 uncultured Alphaproteobacteria bacterium
CACGCCGAAAGTGATTGCCACAGCACGAGAACTCATGCAGCGTGGTCAGGCGGCGGGATAGTTTTGTCAGTGGCAGAATTTGTAGATACCTACTCAGCGAAAATAAACTTACGATTTTCACATAATATTTCACCAAGAAAAGGAGAAAGACTGATGAAACGCTTCTCACTTTTTTGCATAACTGCTCTGGCATTGTTGATTTGCACAGTGCCTGTAATGGGACAGATTACGATTACATCAAGCGACTTTCCCACAGCAGTTGGGACGCGATATTCAATGACCTGCAGCGGCGACCTTGTAGCGGTCAACCCGGGACCAGCGGGAGCGAATCAAACATGGGACTTGCGTGGAATAACTGCAGACATAAGCGCGGAGGTGGAAGTCGTAGACCGATCCACGACTCCGAATCCATCCTGGATACCGGATGCAAATGTCATCACAAAAACGTCGGATGATATCGAGACAGCTTCGTACCAATATACTCAACTGACAAGCGGTTTTGCGAAAATGCTGGGAGTAGCGTTCGCAATGCCGGAATCTTCTTACGTAGTGGAATGGACAAATGAGCCACCTACGTTTGTTTTTCCAATCCATTACGGAAACAACTGGATGTCCCGGATCTATTGGGAACAGAACATGGCAGGAATCACCATAGAATACACGGATAGTTCCTGGTTTACTGTAGATGGCTGGGGGACGGTGCATGTAGATGGAATGCAAGCGATACAATGCCTGCGCATTAAGGAACACAAACATCTTGTTGCAACCGTTATGGGAATTCCCATGATTGACGAGTGGAGCTGGGGCTATACATGGATAGCTCCGGGTTATCCGAATTTGGCTTCGATGGAATCGGAACCGGACGCCAACGAGAATTTCACGTCGGGATATTTCTGCCGCGCCGGCAGTGGTTCCGCAGCGGAAGAACCCATCCAGATAGTGCCACTTGCCTTCGAGCTGCAAACTCCATTCCCGAATCCGTTCAATCCGGAAACGACAATTCCCTATACGGTCAATCAACCAACGAATGTTGAACTGAGCGTCTTCAATACGTTAGGACAGAAAGTACGGACGCTGGTCAATGGGCAAGTTGCTCCGGGTACGCACAGCATCATCTGGAATGGAACCGACAACGCCGGGAATCAGGTCGGTGCCGGCGTTTATTATTGCCGGATGATAAATCCCGAAGGAACCAGCGCGTCGCAGAAATTGACATTCGTAAAGTAGGGGCGGCGTCTGTGACCCGCCCTTGAGAATGGTTAGAATATGAAACAATATTCTCCAATTACGGCTGTCGTGTTGGCGTTGCTTCTCTGCGCGGCAAATGCGTTATGCCAGATAACGATTACGTGGGATGACATTCCGAGTACGATTGGGACTCGGCATGTATTACGCACGAGTCCGGGTTATATTCCGGTGACGTTGAGCTCGCCCGGAGAGAATCAGACATGGGATTTAACCGGTATCGATACGCCCGGAGAAATCGCCGTGAGCATCGTTTCGCATGATGACACGCCGGATCCTTCCGCGTATCCGTTGGCGAATTGGATTGTGCAATGGGAAGATGACAGCGGAAATGCTGCCTGCGCTTACGCGATATTGACGCCGCTGACGTTCAACATCATCGGTTTTATGGTCGCCGGACCGGACTCGATGTTTTCGCTGCCGCTGCTTAACTGGCCGCCGTTGTTTACATTTCCTATTCACTATGGAGATGACTGGAATACCACGCTTTATGGAGAAATTACCATTGGAGGACTCCCGGTGATTTTCTGGGATTCCTCCGAGGTGGTTGTTGATGGTTGGGGAACAGTAATCACCGAGATGGGTTCTGAATCGTGTCTGCGGTTGAAGTCGCACCATCATATAACGTTGACGCTCATCGGGATTCCTGTGTTTGATTTTTCGGTTTGGGCGTATATATGGATGGTGCCTGATTATCCGGAGTATGCGGTAATGGTCTCCGAGCTTAATGCGGAAGAGGATTTCACAACAGCCATGTTCATCCGAGTTGGATCGGAATCAACGGCTGATGATGTTGCGAGCTTTCTCCCGACAGTTTTTACGCTCGAAAACCCCTATCCGAATCCGTTTAATCCGCAGACGACAATTCCGTATTCGGTCAGCGAATTCTCCGATGTCGAGTTAATTGTCTTTAACGCACTTGGCCAACGCGTTCGGACATTGGTACAAACGTGGAAAGCGCCCGGTAGTTATTCGATTGTTTGGAACGGCACGGATAATTTCGGGAATACAATGGGTGCGGGAACGTATTTCTGCCGCCTTCAAACTGGAGAATTAGTCGCAACACAAAAGATGATATTGCTGAAATAATATTTTATAGGGCGGTGTCTGTGACCCGCCCGAGAGGAATCGTGTAGGGGCTGACTTGCGTATCTGCCCGTAAGGATATTGTATGGATAAATTAGTCATCGAAGGGGGAAAGAAGCTAAACGGCGAAGTCGTGGTGTCGGGCTCGAAGAATGCGACGTTGCCGGTGATGGCGGCGACGCTGCTTGCTCCCGGACGCTATACGTTGTCGAATGTGCCGGACTTGCGCGATATTCGCACGATGGCGAATGTCTTGCGTGTGATTGGCGCGAAGGTCGAGCATCAGAATCATAGTCTACTGATTGATACCGAGCACGCCAATTTCCCGGAAGCGCCTTACGAACTTGTTAAAACAATGCGCGCCAGTTTTTATGTGTTAGGGCCGCTGCTTGCAAGGTTCGGGCATGCGCGAGTGTCGTTGCCGGGAGGGTGTGCGTTAGGGCCGCGTCCGGTGAATTTGCATATTCAAGCGATGGAAGCTCTTAGCGCAAAGATAACGCTCGATGAGGGCTACATTATTGCGGATGCGAAGAAACTTGTCGGCACGAAGATTACGTTTCCGATTTCGAGTGTGGGGGCGACAGGGAATGCGCTGATGGCGGCGGTGCTCTGCGATGGCGAAACGATTTTGGAAAATGCCGCGATTGAACCGGACATTACATCACTCGTTGAATTCCTCGTTCGCATGGGAGCCAACATAGAAGGCATCGGAACAACGACGCTGAGTATTCGCGGTGTATCATCGCTGAAAGCGATTGATGCCGAGATGATTCCCGACCGAATCGAAGCGGGAACTCTTATCGCAGCGGTAGGGTTAGCCGGAGGCGATGTGACGTTGAAAGGCGCGCAGCCTGAGCATATGCAGGCAACGATTCATGCCGCACGGCAGACAGGCATCGAGGTGGAGGTTTCGGGAAGAGATTTGCGCGTTCGCTCGAGCGGGAAGTTAGAACCGCTGCATTTGACGACCGCGCCGTATCCGGGATTTCCGACGGATTTGCAAGCGCCGTTTATGTCGCTGCTGTCGGTGGCGGACGGCAACAGTTCGATTACCGATACGATTTATCCCGACCGCTTTAATCATGTTTCGGAATTAGCGCGCATGGGAGCGCAAATTCATCTGCAGGGAAACTGCGCGCTCATCGAAGGCGTGGATGACCTGCACGGAGCGCCGGTGATGTCCACGGATATTCGTGCGTCGGTGGCTTTGGTTATCGCGGGGCTCCGTGCGAAGGGACAAACGGACGTATTGCGAGTATATCATCTGGATAGGGGATATGAAAAAATCGAGGAGAAACTTTCGGCGCTTGGTGC
>CAZADO010000124.1:0-2921 GCA_964483885.1 uncultured Alphaproteobacteria bacterium
TCTTCAGCTTCGCTTTCCGACCGTAGAGGGACAGCCTGCCTATGGTACGGCCTATTTTGCGAATCTCGGCTCACAAGCGCCTCCCGGCGCGGTTGCCGCATGGTGGAAGGAAACGACCGGTTCAGTACAGCGGTTGTTGCCGAACCTTAATTTGAATCCCGGTGAGTCAGACTCACGCAACTTCGTCTGGACTCCAGCTGCGACCGGTGACGCTACACTTCTCGCGTGGTCTGCTTTGAACATCGACGAAAATTTGGGGAATGACACCAGCTATTGCAACAATATTACTGTTCGGGATTCAACGATTGATTTGGAACTCGGCTATGATAATCGCACCAATCAATATGCATTCAATTTCGAAACCGGCAACGGCGCTTTGGTTAAATTCACGCCGGAGGCTGATAGTGTTGAGCTACCATTAAATGTGAATAAAATCCGCGTGCAATTCGACGGCAGCCAAACGGAATCCGCCGTAATCGGTTTACGTATTCTGGAAGACAATAACGGCATACCCGGAGAGGGTTTGTTCTGGGGAACGGTGACGGTGACAACATCTGAACTGCTTCCGAACTGGAAAGAAATCACGGTTAATGGAGCGCCAGGCACACACGGCATTGACGGGGATTTCTGGGTTTGGTTCGAAGTACTGGATACGGATATTGAACAACGCTTCCCAAAAATTATCGGCGATGATGCGGAACCTTGGGACAACCACGACCATTACTTCACCTATCGCCGTGGAAACGCACCGCAAGCGCAGCCTTATTTCTTCATGGTACGCGCTCAAATAGCAGAAGGCACAAGCGACGCGGAAGTCCATGAACTAACACCTTTGAGTTATAGCCTCGCTCAGAACTACCCGAATCCGTTCAATCCCTTGACGGAAATCCACTACTCTATCGCTGGGACCGATGAAGTCAGCTTGCGGGTGTTCAACCTCTTGGGTCAGGAAGTCGCCATTCTGGTCAACGCGCTGCAACAAGCCGGCACGCATACGATTGCTTTTGATGGAACAAACTTGCCATCCGGCATTTATCTTTATCAGTTGAAAACACCAAACTTTACGTCAACACGGAAGATGGTGTTGATGAAATAAGCATTTTATTCGCCGCGAACGGGTATCCCCACCCTTCGCGCAATTCCGCCGTGGTGGGTGTGCCACCCGCCCGGAGAGAAATAGCCAAAGTCCAATAGGAGGATACATCATGTTGCGGAGATTATCACTCCTGATTATCATTACGGCGCTCGCGCCGAATCTATTCGGCGCGACGCCTCAGAAAGGTATCGGCAAACAAAAATTGCTTGGGTCTCCGATTATAGAAACGACGGATGCACCTCGCTCAGTCTATCCGATGGCGCCTCACCAATCTTCCTATCGCCATCTGGATGACTACATCGGAACGATTGACACTGCCGGAACATCATGGTATGATTACCAGCACAATGGAACCTGTGGCAGGATGATTGGTGTCGATGATTTCGATATAGTCTCGCTGGTTTGGACGAATGGATTAAGTGAACAACAGAATCCACGGTATGTGTACCACAACGTTTGGGATCCAACCACAAACGATTTTTTATACGGCAACGTCGGTCTCCGCATCAATACCTCAGAAGGGTGCGGGTATGTTACTCAGACGGTTTGCTATGCTTATTCCGTAGTTGCTTACCAATGTCTTGGTCATGCTGTCGTTCCAATGGATTTTGGGGTTTTTGGTCCCGACTGGTGCTATGAGGGAGGAACCGATTTGGCAATCGGCTTCCCAAAGATTTATGCAGATATCAACTACAACTTCCATTTAATTTCAACCGAAACGCCTATTACGGCTGATCCGGGAGAACCCAGAAGGATTTACTATTCTCGAGGAGCGCCAGAATTCGACCCAGACGGCTTTCCTCTGGAGATTTATTGGGATGAGATGAGTTGTGGTGACTTTGAATTCTGGGATACAGTCACAGTGATTTCGCCGGATGTCGCTTGTTCGAGGCATTCCGAGCGATGTGCTGTCGCGTGGTGTCATCCGATGGATAGTTCACAATACAACAACGAAATTTATTTGCGAATCTCCGAAGATGGTGGGATAAACTGGAACAATCCCATCAATATCACTCGATGGACGCCGTGGGATTCCGATTGCTACCATTCCGGCGGTGATCCTTTGGATTGCGACCGTGATACCTTCAGATGCTATACCGATGTATCAGTTCTATTTGACGAACTGGATTATATACACATCGCTTTCACCACCATCGGATTCTGGTGGTATCTGCCCGGTGAGTCGGATTCCGGCTTTACTGATGCGGCGAGGTCGATGATTTATCACTGGAACGATGAACACTATAACCATTTCAGTCTTGTCGCGAACGGCTGGTATGAAGGATACACACCGGGAATGTGGCAGCGCAATGTCCAGCGTCCCAGTTTAGCGGTTGATTCGGTAACCAGTTATCTTTATTGTTCCTATATGCAGTTTGACACGACGACTTACTCCGCGGGCGGCTTTCCGATGGCCGATGCCTTTGTCTCCGTTTCAACGGATAACGGTCACACGTGGTCTGTGGGAACGAATGTCACGAATACAACGCCTGACATAGTACCGGTTCCTACGGGGGAATCCATGCATGAACGCGATGTTACCGTAGCTCCTCTGGTGACGGATAATATTTTGCATATGGAATACATCTTAGATAAAGATGCGGGAAGTTGGGCTCAAGAAGAAGGAACGGCAACACTGAATCAAGTGATTTACCAGCGCATTCCGGTCGGTGAAATTTCCGCAACTCCGATTCTGCCGTATTATCCCATGCACTGGGACGGCTGGGCGAGCGCGCCGACAACTCCTCCGGAAGTATCGCGTCAGTTCGTGCTCCATCAAAACTGGCCGAATCCGTTTAATCCAATCACCACGATTCAGTTCGAT
>CAZADO010000125.1:0-6421 GCA_964483885.1 uncultured Alphaproteobacteria bacterium
GCCGTTGGTTAAAAGATAAACCTCGTGACCATCTTTATGTCGATTCAAGTTTTCCAGATCGATTATCGGAGCTTTCTTGGTAGCTATCTTCCGGAACTGGTGACTGATTTTTTGGACTTCCTCGGGTGGCATAAAATCAAAGGGAGTCTTCCCAATGATCTCTTGAGACGTGTATCCTAAGACCTTCTCGACTTTTTCCGAGCAAAATGTATAGACACCTTGCGCATCGACCTCCCACAGCCAATCCGAAGTACTGATTGCAATATCCTGAAAACGCGCCTGAGATTCTCTAAGTCTTTGTTCTGCCATCTTTTTCTCGGTAATGTCTTCAACAATACCGACAAAATAGAGTATATTGCCGTCTGCATCACGAATAGCGCGCGCGTTCTCCCGAATCCATATAATACGCCCGTCTTTGCGATAAATTTGTGATTCAAAATTCAGTAACTCATCCGGCTTGAACATTTCATTCCGACGTGTGGGATCAACGTAAAGCTGGTTCGCAATATCCGTTATGCCGGTGATTAATTCTTCTGGAGAGTCATAACCATAGATGCGTGCAAGTGCCGGATTAACGCTCAAATGATAACCTTCCGGAGCGCTCTGGTAGATGCCGACCATCGCATTCTCGAAAATGGCTTTATATCTCTCCTCCGCTCTCTGCAACTCTTCTTGAGCGACTTTGCGTTCGGTAATATCTTGAACAAAACCAAAGGAGCCTAAGAATTCACCACTGGAATCGAAACGTGGACTGGCGTTCACAACGATATATCGAATATTTCCCCGACCCGTTCGAATCGCTAACTCATATACAGAGGTTTCCCCTGTTCGGCGGATCGCAATTTGATTTTGCATGACCTGATGTGAATCAGGGTCAACGAAATCCAAAAAACTTTTTCCGATTAATTCCTCTACAGGAACTTCATAAATCCGAGCAAAAGCCGGATTGCAGTATTGAATGATTTCCTGTTCATCCGCTCGACTGATACCTTCTTCGATGACATCTACAATCTCACGGTAACGTTTTTCGCTATCTTGTATCGCCTCCTCTGCCTTCCGGCGCTCACCAATCTCCAACTGCAGTTGTATGTTCATCTGATGCAATTCTATCGTCTGCACCTGCAGTTCTGCTGTTCTTTTTGCGACTTCTTTTTCAAGATGTTCCTGATAGTCCCGATTCTGTTTAATGAATCTTGATCTTTCCAGTGCTTTATCTATCGTATGCTCGAATGCCCCCATATCGTTAATCGGTTTCAGGATATAATCCCACGCACCAAGCCGCACCGCCTCGACCGCATCCCCGATAACGCCTGTTCCCGAAACAATGATAATCGGAGTGTCCGGTGATTCCTCGGAAACTTCGGAAAGAATCTCCAGACCGTCCACTTCCGGCATGCGAAGATCGCAGAGAATCAAATCAGGCTGTTCGGCACGATACATATCCAAGCCTTCGCGTCCATTTTGGGCCTCAATCACCTCATAGCCACTGTCCTCCAAATAAGCTCGAATGGATCGACGTACAGCGTGCTCATCATCAATCGTGAGAATCTTGATAGGGATTTCATCGGGCATCGTCAACCTCTCCTGTTAGTTTCTGTAAAATATATGTTCATAAGAATTAACCAGCACTGCTCAGCGCTCGAAACGATTCTAAACCTGATTCAGCGGAAGCTGAATGATGAATTTTGTCCCCTTACCCGCTGAGGATTCGACTTTAATCGTTCCCTTATGATTTTCGGTGACAATGAAATAGGAAACCGAGAGCCCAAGTCCCGTTCCTGTTCCCACCTCTTTCGTTGTGTAGAACGGCTCAAAAATGCGTTTCCTGATTTCTTCCGTCATCCCCGGACCATTATCCTCTATCTCAATACATGCCGTATCACCTTCCCGACGTATGCACAGTCGAATGCGGGGAGAATCCTGACGGTTCCCTTCTCCGAGCGCCTGCGCCGCGTTCTTGAGCAGATTAAGAAAGACCTGTTCCATTTTCGACGATATGCACGGGACTTTCGGCAGATTCGGATCATAGTCGCGCTGAATTTCTATGTGGCGAAAATCGTACTTCTTCTTCAAATCATAATCATTCGCGGCAAGCTCCACAGCTCGATCCAGTAGATCCGTCAAATCGTTCGTGGACCGTTCGGATTCACTGCGGCGGCTGAAATTCAGCATATTCGTAACGATGGTGGACGCACGTTTGCCGGCGTCATGTATGTCATCGAGAAATGTAAGAATGTCTCGCTCCTCCATATACTTGTGAATGGTGTCCAGACTGGTCTGAATCCTTTCGGCCACTTCAACATTCTTCTTCACTTCCGGCGAAATGCGACGCACGACATTCTGAACATTCTGCACAATAATACCAAGTGGATTGTTGATTTCGTGCGCCATCCCTGCGGCAAGTCCTCCGACAGACATCATCTTTTCGGTTTGCGCCATCATCTCTTCCATACGAACTCGTTCTGTGACATCGTCCACTCGGATGACAGCGCCCTGAACTCCATTCGAAACCAGTGGATAAACCATGATATCCGAGAATCGCCCGTCTCCTTGCGAACCGATGGAAATTCTCTCTCGTTTTTCCAGTCGTTGATGCAGAATCGCCTCATGAATTGTCTCCATTTGTTCTTTCAGCTTGGGAAACATCGCTTCCAAAGGTTGGTTCTCGGCGTCTTTTTTGGAGAGCCCCGTATATTTCTCCGCTTCTGCATTCCACTGAGTTACCCGGCCATGTTTATCCACGGCGACCAGTATCGACGGCATGGAGTCAATAACGTTTTGCAGGAATTCCCGCATTTTCGCCATTTCTTTTTGGGCTTTCTTGCGTTCGGATAATTCATTCTGCAGCTCGACGGCACGCATTTCCAGCTCGCCGTGAGCTCTCTGGAGTTCGGTGTCTCGAATTTGAATCTGCGACAACATATCATTAAAGCCCGAAACCAATAGTCCAACCTCGTCCTTGCCGGATTCCGGAGCACGTATGGTGTAGTCGCGATTCGCCGTCACTTTCTGCGCGACAGTCGCCAGCGACATAATCGGTTTCGAAATCAGCGACTGGAATTTCGCCGCAATCAGGAACGCGATGATTAAGGAAAAAAACGCAAACGGTGTCGCTATCGCAACGTGGCGTTTGATGCGAGAACTCAATTTATGCAGACTTGATTGCATATAAACCGTACCGATGTCTTCATCATTCAGCAATATCTTTTGGAAAAGAAAAAGGTGTTCTCCAGCAAACCACCAACGACTGCGCCCGGGATTTATAGGGAAAGGACTCGCGACGCGATTTTCCTGTTGATACTGGGCGAAGAGATGCCCTTCTCGAGTATATACCGCCGCCGCTTCAATGTCTTTTTCCGCGGCTAAAGTGGACAATGTTTCTGTGGCATCCTTTGCGTTGTCGAAAGTTAAGGCCGCGCTGCTATTCGCACCGATCATCTCAGCCAATGTACTGATATTGATAACCATCGATTTCTTGAATGCGGTTATATCATAGATAATGAATGCCGTATACGCCAAAAACAACGCAATCACCGTGATGATCATGATGATGATGTTCAATTTCCGCCTGATAGACAGATTTCGGAAATATTGCTTGGCTTTTCTAATCATTGGACGGTTTATCTCCGACAATTTCTGCAAGCTTCAGGACTCTTGAACTGACGACCAATCCTCCTTTTTCCGTGACTTCCCTATTGATAATGAAGCGCACCTTTCTATCTCGGACCGCAAAACTGAACATAACACCTTTCTTTGCGAAAGCTTCGCTTTCTCCCACCGTTAAAATAGGCAAGCCGTCGATGCAGGATAAGATAGACGGAATGCGCTCTCTTTCAGACTCGCTGATGAAGAGAATATGAGATTGCTTCAAGTCATCAACGTGGGCTGAACGAATGATTCGGAAGCTTCTGTCGTCAACGACTTTCTCTCGAACCGTCGCATCCAAAACATTTCCAAAAGGATCTTCTCCCAAAATTCCAATGGTGATGGGTGTATCTGCATCCGGGAAACAAGGCGGCGGCCATTCGATAAAATGCGCAAAGCTGAATAGAAACGCCGCTTTCACTTGATATTCCGTCGGCCGATCTGAGCGAGGGCTATCGGCATAGCTCACACACAGCCATCCCATAACCGGAATTATCACCCACCAAATAACACGTACTATTTCATTTTTCAGCCGAGACAAAACCATATTCAAACCACTCTTTAAAAGCTTTCAGATGAACTCGGAGAAGGATTAGAAATTCCAAGTTGTCCCCACATATACGGTTCGCTCCACTTCGGATGGCAGAGTCTGAAGGTTAATCGATGGACTAAACTCAGCATGATGTTTCGCCACCAAGTTCTGTCCGACAATGAAGACTTCCAAACCGTAAAGGGGCTTCCAAGCTGTTCGCAGGTCAACCGTGAAGTAATCACTAACATCCATGTTTCTCAATCGATCAACGTACCGAACATTTGCATCGAACTCAATGGTTCTGCTTACATTTACTGAAGATTTAAGAAACACTTGATTGGGTGGATATATTTCTTCTGTGAAGGGTGTGACGGCATCGAGTGTATCTATCAAATCCATTTCCATGCGAGTATAAGCGAGCTGCAAACGCCACCAATGTCGTGGTCGCCAATCTGTCGCTACCTCAATACCATAACTTTCCCCTAACATAGAATTATCCATGTACAACGGGACGATGATATAAGAACTTGTCGGCGAGGGCTGATAAGGCAGACCCGTTTCCGACCAGCGAAGATTATCGTAATCATTATAAAACAGATCAACGCTCAATGAAAGCATCTCTTTCGGCCTCACGCGATAGCCGATTTCAAATGCTTTAAGCACTTCGGACTCAAAGGCTTCATTGCCGACAACTGTCGGTACCATGGGCAATGGATATGGATTCGTAGGATCGCCGGGAGGAATGACCATGAAAGCCATTTGAGCGTTATGTTCCGCACGAGAAGGTGTTCTCACGGCTCGCGATACGGCAGACCAAAACGTGTGTCGATGATGCGGAGTCCATAAGAACCGTACATTCGGTTGAAATTCAAAACCCGTATAATCGTTATGTTCGAATTTGGATCCCGCAATCAGTTTCAGTCTGTCTTTACGAATTGTGATTTCGTCCTGAATAAACGCACTGAAAAGATCATCCTTTCGCATTTCAGGATCGAGTGACATTTCGAATGTGCTTTCATTCCTATCCTGCGAATATCGGTAGCGCAGGCCCCAGATAACTTCATTCCATCTCATCATCTCCCACCTTTGATGATAGTCTACGTCAAAGGAGCTGCGTTTTTCCTGATTTATATACTTATCATGCTCCGTTCGATCGAAGTATATCTGCAAAGTCATGTCGGAGATAGTCGAGAACGAGTGTCTCAACCTTGTCAAAGCATTCGCTCCAAACGCATTTCCGTCATCTACAACAGTTTGGGTGTAGGGTGGGGCTAATGATAAGGAAGTCACTTTGGTGTCGGTGGCACCTTTATATATGTTGCCCTGTACAGTTAATGAATTGTGTCGAGATAAATCCCAATCGACGCGGAAACCACTACGGAAGTCTTGCCATTCCCCGTTGGTATTGGTTTCTGTCACTTCGCTTGGTTGGTAACGGTTGAACGATTTTCCATATAGCCGGTAGTTCGCACGCTTGCTCAAGGCTCCTCCGTAGCGAATTTGCCCGGAAAAATGTTCCCTTGTGCCCGAACTTGCGGCAGTAAGAGCTCCTCGGGTATCACTTGCGTTCTTTGTAATGATGTTAATGACCCCATTCACGGCGTTTGCACCCCAAAGCGTTGCACCGGGGCCACGAATGACCTCAATGCGTTCAACATCCGCGAGCAACACATCTTGCAGCTCCCAAAAGACGCCGGAAAATAACGGAGAATAGACGCTCCTGCCGTCAATTAAGACAAGAAGTTTGCTGGCAAACTGGCCGTTGAAGCCCCGAGCAGAGATGGCCCATGTATTCAAATCGATTCTCGCCACCTGTAATCCGGGAACCATCCGTAGAGCTTCTGGGATACAGGTGAATCCAGACCGTCGGATATCATCTGCTGTGATGACATAAATAGCGGCAGCGGCTTCCGATAATTTCTCCGCTTTCTTGGAAACAGATGTCACCTCGATGTCCATCAGTTCTTCAATGCTCAATTCCGTTATGTCGAAATCTTCGGCGACAGTAATGAACGGAAATATAAACAAACAAACGATTACGGCTGCGGCAAATACCGGCAACCGAAATCCACGAGAATCGAATACGCCGCGACTCGTCTTTCTTGGATGTGCTTTGCTATTCTGATGTTTCATTCTGAAAACCTCCCGCTGAAATTAGTCAAAATCAATCCTAATCGAAGCGAAACTTGTGCCATCTGATGTGATGTCATCGAAGCTAAGGTCATTATATCTATTTGCAGGGGG
>CAZADO010000126.1:0-17270 GCA_964483885.1 uncultured Alphaproteobacteria bacterium
AAGAGCTTGGATATCTGAGAAAGCACGCGAGCCGTCACGATGAGAATATCGTTGATTTCGCCGGACGTCTCTTCGAATTCCTGCTCGATGCTCTCCTTTTCGCGCTCTGTCAGGCTGGTGGCTTCCATCAAATCATTCACGTAAAGACGGTAACCCAGATCCGTCGGCACGCGCCCGGCGGACGTGTGCGGATGCGACAGCAGACCCATCTCTTCGAGGTCTGCCATCACGTTACGAATCGTCGCAGGAGACAGGTTCAGTTTATAATGGCGCGACAGATGACGCGAGCCGATAGGTGTGGCTTTCAGGATGAAATGCTGAATAATCAGCCGCAGTACCTGTTCTTCTCGTTCTGTCAGTGAAATCGTTCTGGTCATATCTTTAAAAGATAGTGATTTTATTGAAAATTGTCAAGAAAACATGCTTTCGTGGCTCTGTGGCTAACTCATCAGATTAATGAAGGTTCCATCGCAAAATCATGCATAAAAAAAGCCTTCCTACAAAGGCTTTCCGGATGCCTCTCTTTTAAACCCTATGATTTCTTTAGTTTCTGCTGAGTTTGACACCACTTGAAACCGCGCAGCCCACGAAAAGCGTCAACACAATCCCAGCAAGGAGAAGCAGAGGATAAAATCCGGGAGGCAGGCTTATTGGGTCAAGAAAAACAATGGAATAAGTGTATTGAAGCATCCACACGCCAATTACGGTAAAGACCCCCGCAATCATCCCGATACTGGCTGCTTGAGCAAGGGCAATCGTACGCAATCCTGCAGGAGTCATTCCCAAAAGAAGCAACAACCGCCATTCCTCTCGCCTGCCGGAGAACTGAGCCCGGAGCACAAGGCCGATGAGGATAAGAGATACCACCAGAATAATCACAGCGCCGATGAACACGCCGCCGCGTAAGCGGGCGATAAAGGTATCCAGACGCTCCCAGAGGTCGCGCGGGTAAACGATATCCGCGACTCCTTCCCATCGGGCGGCTTTGGCAATCAGACTGTCGATATGCTTATAGGAGATATCTGTGAATCGAATATGCAACTCCGGCGGGAAAGGATTTCCGCCAAAGACGTCCTCCAAATTTTCCCCAACTTCATTGCTGTGGAGACGCAGCAAGCTGTCGGATGAAAGATAGGTCACGGCGGCGACTCCCGGCCAGCGCTGAATCACGGTTGTAATTTGTGCTCGTCGATTATCCGTCACATCACGCTGAAGTTCAACAGAGGCAGTCAGATTTTCAAGCAAGTTTTGGCGAAGGTTCTGCATAGCGAGGAGCGTTCCGAAAACTACGGCGCATAATCCGAGCGAAAATGTCAGAAGCGCGATGGCGAGCACCGACAATCCGGGGCGAGAGCGCAGTGTTTGCCAGCCTTGAGAAGCATGAAATCGCAATCGCTTCATGTGGAGAGTCGCCCTCCGCGAATGGAAATTTTGCGAGTTTCCGGAGGCCAAGTGTGGTGTTGATTCGTCATCACCAACACGGTTGTTCCACGGCGATGGGCACGAAGTATCAAATCGGTGATTCCGGAAGCCGATTGCGTATCCAGATGAGCGAACGGTTCGTCGGCGATGAGTAGTTGCGGATTCCGGATAAGAGCGCGGGCGATTTGCAATCGAGCTTTTTCTCCTCCCGAAAGCTCCGCTGGTTTTCGCCGCGCTTGCCGTGCCAAACCGACTTCGACAAGCATCTTCAGTGCGAGCGCTTGTCGTTCGCGGCGCGGAAAATTGTCAATCGCCAGCGGGACAGCGGCGTTGCCGATGATGGACTCTTTCGCAAGAAACCATTCTTCTTGAAACACCAAACCCAGATGTCGCCGCAATTCAGGAAGCGAAGATTCGGATGAGTTACCCAGCGTAAATCCTGCTATCACAGCCCGCCCTGTCTGTACCGGCAATTCGCCGGAAAGCAGTCGCACCAGTGTTGTTTTACCCGCGCCAGACGGCCCTTCAATCACGACGAGTTCTCCCTTGAGAACGCGAAGATCAATATCGGACAGCCCTGCGTCTTTTGTGTAATGGAAGTTGACTGCTCGAAGGTCAATGATGGCTGGAGCAATATTCATTCTTTTGTTCATATTAACTTGTAGCGCCGGACGGCAGTCCGCTTTTGCAACATTCCGGCCGGGTCAGGCGACACCGGCTCGGCGAGGTTCTATTTTCTCGCCGCGGCATGCGTCCCGCGTGCCCGGAAAGAGTCGCTGAATGAGTAATTTACAAAAGAAAGTGCTATCGGTCAAGCATGGGCGAAGAACAAGGGGAGTTAAAGCGATTATGAATAAAACCGACTCTCTTGACTCCTTAGTGAATTTTGTGTACTTTATAATAGCCCGGCCTCGGCTCGACAGGCGTCTTACCAAGTTTTCAGCCGAGGCTTTCCATATTTAGAATTCGATGATAAGTTGGCTTCTTACGGTGTCTGAACGACTTTTTGCGGAAATCGAAAAACGCGCGAAACTCATTCAGGATTATGTCCTGTCCGAGGAATATATCACCCGGTTTCACCCGGAAGATATGCGCGATGCCGTGACCGCGTATTTCCGCTCAGGCGGAAAACGCTTGCGTCCCGCGGTGCTGCTTTTCGCCTGCGGAGCGGTGGGGGGAGACGAATCGAAAGCTCTTTGCGCAGCGGCGGCAGTGGAAATTTTTCACACATGGACGCTGGTACATGATGATATTATCGACCGCGATGCTCTGCGTCGCGGCCAGCCGACCGTCCACGAATATTTCTCTCAGAAAGCGCTTGAGCGGGAACAATTTCGACGCGACGACGCCAGCGCTCGCCACTATGGAGTCTCGGTAGCGATTTTAGCCGGAGATGTTCAGCACGGTTGGGGCATTAGCCTGATGACGGAACTCTCCACACGCTATAAAATCGACTCCGCTGTCACACTGGCGCTGATAGACAATCTCGATACATTTGTGCTGACGACTCTCGTCGATGGAGAGCTTCTCGATATTCAGCAATCCCGAATGAATATCGAAGACCTTACCGAAGCCGACATCGAGGAAATGCAGTGGAAAAAGACGGGAGCGCTCTATGAATTTTGCGGCAGAGCGGGAGCGGCCATCGGTTTGAACACCGCCGATTTTTCACATCCTCTTGTCGACGCTATCTCCAAATTCACCAGCGCTTGTGGAACAGCGTTTCAACTTCAGGATGATATTTTGGGTATCTTGGGAGATGAAAAACTTCTCGGCAAACCTGTCGGTTCGGACATCCGCGAAGGGAAACGGACTCTGATTGTGCGCAGCGCTTATCGCAAAGCGTCTCCTGCGCAGCGCGAGCTGATTAACCGCGTGTTGGGCAATGAGAAGGCTGCCGCCGGTGACATACGCGAGGTCACTGAGTTGCTGGTAAGTCTTGGAGGCGTCGATATGGCGAAACAGCGGGCGAAGGTTCATCTAAAGGAAGCCATGTATTATCTTAAGAAGATACCTGAATCTTCTTATCGGGATTTATTAGCGGATTGGGCTAAACTGATGACGGAGCGCGAATTTTGATGGCGGGCTGGGTAGCTTTATTCGGAGCGATTGTCTATCTGGATACCACGGCGGCGTTCCAGTTCATGGTTTGTCAGCCCCTTATTGCGTGCCCTATTTTCGGATTGATTGTCGGGCGACCGGAAATCGGCATCTTTTTCGGTTGGACCTTCCAATTGCTCTGGCTGCGCGTGCTGCCTGTTGGAGCGGCTCGTTTCCCCGAAGGCAACTTAGGCGCTATTGTGGCAACTGCTTTAGCGGCGACGATTCCGCCCACAGATGGACAAACCTCGTGGCTCATTCTGACACTAGCTGCTCTGGCAGGACTGCTCACAGCCGGAATCGGACGGCATCTGACTCCTACCGTGCGATACCTAATGAAATTCTTTGCTGAATCCTATGAAAAAGCTCTGCTGACTGGCAAGCGCGCACGTGGAGGATTCGTGTTTGCGGCGGCTATTGCCGTAAATCTAACCGCTGGAGCTTTGTTTACTCTTGCACTTTATGCTGTTTCGTTAACAGCGATGAGTGGTTTGTTGGGTGTATCGTCGCAGATACCGCTATCTTACGAATTAGCAGCTCAAATCGATCCTCTCTGGAAGGGACTTTTCCCGGCACTGATTGGTGCAGGTGTGGGAGTGGTGGTGGCGCGGTTTGCGCGGCGCCGCATGATGGGATGGACGGTGGGTGGCTTCGCGGTTGCGATGGGAGTGATACTGTGGCTTTAAAACAACTAAACATCACTTCTGCCTTGCGGCTCGTGTGGCGCAGTTTTTTTGTGCAGGTTTTGTGGAACTATAAAACCATGCAGGGAGCGGGATTTCTTCATGCGGTATTTCCATTCCTGCGTCGCATCAGTGATGATTCCGACGAACACGCGCAGCTCGTGCGTCGCTCAAGCGGATTTATGAACATGCACCCCGCTCTTAGCTTGTTTGCTATGGGAGCGATGCTGCGACGTATGGCGGATGAAAAAGAGCTTGCTCAAGAGGAATGGCAGCACTGGCGGGAGAATCTGTGCGGGCCTCTCGGAATTACGGGGGATGCGCTGATCTGGGACGGCTTGAAACCACTCATTTTCATGCTAAGTTTCACTCTGTGGCTTTTTGTCGGCGCGCTATCGGAAATTATGCTTTTATTACTGGTGATATTGCTGCTCTACAACGTGCCGCTTTTCATCCTGCGCTTCTGGGGGGTGCGCCAAGGTTGGCAGCGTGGCAAAGATGTCCTGAGTGCTCTCGAACGGCCTTTTTTCATTCAATCAAGGAAATGGATGGAACGAATCGGAGCGGCGCTTGCGGGATTTTGTGCTATTGTAGGTTTCATTTACACGAGTGATTTTCAGCTTGTTTCCGTCGTGCAATTCGGAATTGGCTTTTTGATTTTATGGCTGTCTATTCGAGGGAATTGGCCGCTTATCAGTTCGTTGGTGATTACGGTGGCTCTGGTCCCGTTGAGCGCATGGTTTATTCGTCTTCTCATGTCGGGAGGTCTCTAAAAGAAGTTTGTATGGTTGCGCAACAAGTTACGTTGAAAAATAAACTCGGGCTCCACGCGAGACCGGCAGCACATTTTGTTCGTCTTGCGGCACAATTTGAATCGGATGTATTTCTCATTAAGGACGATGTTCGCATCAACGCCAAGAGTATTATGGGAGTGATGATGCTCGCGGCGGAACAAGGTGCAACCCTGACCATCGAATGCGAAGGCGCAGACGAGCAGGAACTCTTGGCGAAGCTGGTTCAGCTTGTCGAGGATAAATTCTACGAGGAATAATCATAAGCGATATGCCGAAACAAAAAACAGAGAAAAAAAGCGCTCCCGAGCACAGCAAACCGAAAGAGACTACGTTCAGGGGAATTCCAGCTTCTCCGGGAATTGCCATTGGACGTGTTCACTTCCTGCGAGTGGATTCAAACGAAATCATGCCTCGTAAAATCGCTCCTTCCGAGGTCGAACCCGAAATCGAACGGCTGGAGAGAGCGATTAAAGAGACGCGAGCAGCCATGACCGAATCGCGCGAGCGCGCTATTGCGATGGCGGGAGAAACCATCGGCAGAATTTTCGACGCGCATCTGCTGATTCTCGAGGATGAGGAATTCCAAAAAGAAGTTCGCAACCGGATTCTTCGGGAGCAGTTCGGAACAGAGTTCATCGTTTATGATACGTTGGAGCGCACCATTGAACTTATGGAGAAGCAAAAAGGAGAGTTGTTCCGCGAACGAGCGGCAGACGTTCGTGATGTGCGAGCGCAACTTTTGCGATTTCTCCAAGGCAATGACAAGTCCGCTCTGAAAGGTCCGGACGAACCGTCTGTCTTAGTTGCTTCCGGATTGTCTCCAACGGACACACTGCATATCGATCAAGAACGGATTCAGGGGATTGCCATCGATTTAGGCGGCGCGACATCGCATACAGCCATTTTAGCGCGTTCACTGGAAATTCCCGCCGTGGTCGGTTTGGGCAACTTCAGCTCGAAGGCGAAAGAAGGACAAACCATCATTTTGAATGGAAATTCGGGAAAAGTGCTGTTAGCTCCGACAACCGCTTCATTGAAAGAGTATCGCGCAAAACGCAAACGCTATCAGCAATTTCAATCCGAGCTTGTCGGATTACGCGAGCTTCCTTCCAAAACCAAAGACGGACGCATGGTTGAACTGCATGGGAATATCGAGCTGCCTCACGAAGTCGAGAGTGTGCTGTCCCATGGCGGATCTGGCGTGGGTCTATTTCGCAGCGAGTATATTTTTCTGACCCGCGGCACACCTCCGAACGAGGAGGAGCAATTCGAAGCTTACAAAAAAGCTGCTGAAGCTCTCTGGCCGCATCCCATTACGATTCGTACCTTCGACCTCGGAGGTGATAAGCTTCATTCCGGGCTTCATACGCAGGCTGAGCGCAATCCGTTTTTGGGCTGGAGAGCGATTCGAGTATCGCTATCACTTCCCGAATTATTCCGTACGCAGTTGCGAGCTATCCTACGAGCATCCGCTAAGAAGAATGTACGAATCATGTTTCCGCTGATTGCAAGTCTATGGGAAGTTCGGAAAGTTAAGCAAGCGTTAAAAAGCGTTAAGGAAGAACTGCGCCGGGAAGGAATTCCGTTCGATGAGGGAATCCCAATTGGCATTATGGTTGAAGTTCCATCGGCGGTGATTTTAGCGGACATACTGGCCAAGGAAGTGGACTTCTTTTCTATCGGTACCAATGATTTAATCATGTACACTCTGGCGGTGGATCGGGGCAATGAAATGGTGTCGGATTACTATCGAGCACATCATCCGGCCGTATTGCGACTCATTCGAGACACGGTTCAGCGTGGTCATGACGCCGGAATTCCGGTCGGAATTTGCGGAGAAATCGCGGGGGATCCTCTATCGACCGTGCTTCTGATTGGATTGGGAGTGGATGAACTCTCCGTTTCTCCAGCAGAGATTCCCGAAATCAAGAAAATTATTCGCTCTATCAGCTCTGAAGATTGCAAAGCCGTCGCAGAGAAAGCTCTTGAACTTACAACGGCTGCCGATGTGCGTCGGTTGCTCGAAAAAGAAATGAAAGCTCGCTTCGCGGACCTGCCAATATGGTTTACCTCAGAACGATAAACACACCCACGCTCTTATGAAATCACAATTAACACCATCGCGAATCGCATCGCTTGATCCGGGCGATATGTTAGGCAAAACCCTTGAACTGCCCAAGCAAATCGAACGCGGACTTTCGCTCGGAAACGATTTTGCGCAGCAAGCAAACCTGTCAATGCCGCCGGAACTCGATTGGTACGGACTCGGCGGCTCCGCGATTGTCGGAGATTTAGTTCAGGGTTTACAGCTTTGTCCGAATCCGGTTCACGTTCGACGGCAACCGAGCGGTACGCCCGCACGCCCGCGAGTCGTTTACAGTTATTCAGGCAACACAGCCGAATCGCTTTCAGCGTTTGATGAAGGAATGAAAGCGGATAAAATTTGGGCGACGGCAAGCAGCGGCGGAAAGTTGGCTGCCAAAGCTGAAGCCGCGAAGATTCCTCATGTCATGCTTCCAACAGGTTATCCACCACGGGGAGCGGTTGGATTTGGCATCGGAGCTTTCATGCTGCTTTTTGCGGCATTGTCTCATCAGAAAGTGCCGTGGTCTGCCCGAGAAAACGATAGTCTGACGGAAGACGCTAATCGTTATAAAATCCTTGATTCTGAGAAGAATCCGGCGCTTCAATTAGCCGAAAATTTAGTGGATCGAACACCGGTGTTGTATGCTTTAGACCCATGTCTTGGACCACCACTGGTTCAGAGAGCGTCGGCTCAATTTGCCGAGAATGCCAAGGTGTGGGCATGCGGCGCTGTATTGCCGGAATTAGCGCACAATGAAGTAGAGGCATTCCCTGCACTCGCAGGTCTATTGCCGCCGCCGCATATTCTTTTTTTAGGGAAATGGCCATTTCCTGATTTTCCAAACCCTTGCGCACCAATAGAGGCATTGCTTTCGGAATATCGGATTTCATTTGAACACATAGAATTCAGAGCTTTGGATGAATCTCCAAAGTCGCAAGTCTTAGCGGGATTACGGACGATGCTGCTTATAGACGCGGCATCGGTTTATCTGGCGCTGATACTTGCCAGAGACCCGACAACCATACCGACAATTACGAAGCTGAAGAGTATGCAAGAAAGACTTGAATTTTAGAAAAATTATCGGTATAATACTAAACTTGACTCGAAATCCGTTCATGGAGGCACAGTAACCGCTTTGAAAACAATTATCCCTGTAGCAGGTGTGGGCACTCGGCTACGTCCCCATACCTTTACTGTTCCGAAAGTTCTGCTAAATGTCGCCGGGAAACCTATCTTAGGTCATCTCCTCGATCATCTTCAGGAAGCCGGGATTCAATCTGTAACAATCGTAGTCGGACCGATGGGGAATCTCATCGAGAAATATGTCCGCGATAATTATAAGTTTGAAGCGACGTTTGTCACACAGTTGGAAGCTCGCGGGCTCGGGCATGCGGTGTCACTGGCTTTGACCGAAGATGACGACGATATTTTGATTGTTTTAGGGGACACGCTTTTCGATTTCGACCTGAAAACTGTTTTAAATACCTCCAAAACATCTGCCATCGGTGTTGCGAAAGTGGAAGATCCGCGACGTTTTGGCGTGGTGGAAGTGGAGAACAGTCGTGTCACGCGACTGGTGGAGAAGCCTGAAAATCCCAAATCCAACCTTGTCATTATCGGCGTTTACCTGATTCGCAATTCAGCGGGGCTTCGGCGGGCTATTAAAATGCTCTTTGACCGTAACCTCACCACACAAGGTGAATTTCAACTAACGGATGCGCTGCAGTTGATGATTGAAGAGGGAGAACCTATCGGCGTTTTTCCGATTGACGGATGGCATGATTGCGGAAAAGTGGAAACCCTTTTGGAAACGAATCGCTTTCTTTTGGATCAAGATCCCGAATGCCGCACTCCTACTCCTCGAGCAAAGACGGTTTTGGTGCCTCCGGTTTATATTCATCCAAGCGCGAAGATTGAAAACGCCGTTATCGGACCCTATGCAACGATTGCGGAGGGTGCTATTGTCACCGATGCGATGGTGCGCAACAGTATTGTCGGACAGGGCGCTGAGGTTCGCGCGGCTCTTGTCGAAGGATCTTTAGTCGGAAACAATGCGGGAATCGTTGGCCAGTTCAAGCACTACAATGTGGGCGATTCCAGCGAAATTCTTTCAAGTTCTACCTGATTTTTTGAGCGGCTTCTGTCCCCCTCCACGTTTAGGAGATTGGATACCATCATGAAAATAACCATTTCTCTTCTTGCGCTTTTGGCGCTTGTTTCGTTGTGTTTCGGAGCCGGGCCATATGCCGTGCTGCCGATAACACCGGTTGGGGTGGATTCTGTAACGGCTCGGGTTGCGACAGGATTATTGCTCTCTGAAATGCGCGACCAAGGACTCTCGGTGATGGATAAACGAGAGCTCGGCGCAACAGAATCGCCGCTACAAGCCGCCAATCGCCTTCAGGACAGCGGGGCGGAGTTCGCGGTTTATGGCACGTTGTCGAGGTTGGGCGCGAAACTGCTTGTTGAAGTGAATGTCGTGAAAGTCGCTACGGCTGAAGTCGCCTTTACAGACCGGCTCCCCTCGGAAACGACTGAAGATTTGGATGTTGTTATTCGCCGATTGGCCAAAGGGATTGCCACCGGACAGAAAGCGGGCGCAACGGCGACGGTGGAAAATATTACTGCTGCCGAAACCCGAACTCCGCGACGGAGAGCATCGTTTTCATCTATGGGAATGCGAGCGGGCTATATGTGGCCGACAGGAGATTCGTGGGGCGGAGTGTCGAAAATGGTCGCGATCGATTTCGTCTATCGCTATGAAACGAACAAGTGGGAACTGGAAGTAGTTCCGCTTTTGGGATTCCGGGGAAGCGGTGATGAAGGCGACGGCAGCAGTGCTTTTGACTGGGCAATATTCGATTTCAGTTTTCATTATTTTCTCACGCCGACAGATGTCTCGCCGTATTTAGGCGGAGGATTAGGATTTCACAGTGTCCATGCTCAAGAGACCCACAACTTTTCAGATATCAGTGATGATGCGACAGCCTTCGCTTTTAACGTTGGCGGCGGTATCATGTTTTTTCGCACGTATGATTTCCGCTTGACGGCTGATTTGCGCTATCAATATGTAGCGCATACCTTCGAAGGATTGGAAAATGATCAGGCGTCGAGCGTGATGTTCACCATCGGCTTTGCCTATGCCCGTGGCCGCAATCGCTGGTAATGGGTTACAGGGGAGCTTTAGGATTTAATAAATTTTAAATAGAACTCAAGTAAGGAACGGAAACAAAATGCGCGAATTTCTTTTTACCAGTGAATCGGTGACAGAAGGACATCCCGATAAGGTTGCGGATCAGATATCCGATGGAGTTCTGGATGCGGTTTTTCGTGAGGATCCTTTTGGCCGCGTTGCCTGCGAAACATTCATCACCACAGGGATGGTGCTCGTCGGAGGTGAAATCACCACGAATACCTATGTGGATGTGCCTGAGCTCGTTCGTCAAATCGTGGAAAAAATCGGTTATACGGATCCTGAATATGGATTTGATTATCAGAATTGCGCGGTGCTGACATCCATTAACCAGCAAAGCCCGGACATCGCGATGGGCGTCAACCGCGCCGGAGCCGGTGACCAAGGAATGATGTTTGGTTATGCGTGCCGGGAAACGCCGGAATTTATGCCTATGCCGATTGCATTGGCGCATCGGTTGGTTCGGCAGCTTGCGAAAGTGCGCCGAGAAAAATTGAGTTACTTGCGCCCTGATGGGAAATCGCAGGTGACGATTCGTTATGAAGAGGGAAAACCGGTTTCGGTCGAAGCGATTGTCCTCGCCGCACAGCATAATCCGGATGTGGATATGGAACAGCTTCGTCAGGATTTAAAGCGGGAGGTTGTCGAGCCCGTTATTTCTCCGGATATGCTTTCCAAAGACTGTAAATATTTCATCAATACGACCGGTCGGTTTGTTGACGGCGGCCCGCACGCGGATGCCGGTCTGACCGGACGCAAAATTATCGTGGATACCTATGGCGGTTATGTTCCTCATGGCGGTGGTGCGTACAGCGGTAAAGATCCGACGAAGGTTGATCGTTCCGCTTCTTATGCCGCTCGCTGGGTTGCGAAAAATATCGTCGGAGCGGGGCTCGCCGATTCCTGCATCGTTCAGCTTGCTTATGCGATTGGCATTCCCGAACCGGTATCGCTGCTCGTCAATACCGACAACAGCGGAAAGTTGACCGAAAAGGAACTTCATGATCTTGTACGGAAGCATTTCGATTTAACTCCGGCCGGTATTATCGACGCGCTCAATCTGCGTCGTCCGATTTATCTCGACACAGCCGCTTACGGCCATTTCGGTCGGGATGGAGATAATTTTACATGGGAAAAATTGGATAAGGTGGACCAACTCACATGACAAACGTAACGATGACTTCGAAAGCACATACATCTAAAACCGCGGAATTTCCTCCTCACGATGTGCGGGATTTGGCTCTGGCGGACGCCGGATTGAAGCGAATCCAGTGGGCGGATATGGATATGCCGGTGCTGACCAAAATCCGCCAGCGGTTCGAAAAAGAAAAACCATTGGCGGGTCGCCGAATGTCGGCTTGTCTGCATGTAACGGCTGAAACCGCCAATCTGATGCGCACACTCAAAGCCGGTGGTGCTGATTTGGTGTTGACCGCGTCAAATCCACTCTCAACTCAGGATGATGTCGCAGCGTCTCTCGTTCGCGACTACGGAATCCGTGTTTATGCCATCAAAGGCGAGGACAACGCGAGCTACTACCGACATCTCGAAGCCGCGATTAAGCATCGCCCTTCCGTTACGATGGATGATGGTGCGGACTTAGTGCACGGACTTCATGCGGATTTTACCGAGTATGCCGATGAAATTATCGCCTCGATGGAGGAAACGACCACCGGTGTGATTCGCCTGCGGGCGCTGGCAAGAGACGGGAAATTAAGATTCCCCGTTGTTGCGGTGAATGACGCGCAAACGAAGCATCTTTTCGACAATCGCTATGGCACAGGACAATCCACGGTGGACGGCATCATCCGCGCCACCGACATTCTAATCGCCGGTCGCACGTTCGTTGTGGCTGGTTACGGCTGGTGCGGCAAAGGCTTCTCGATGCGGGCAAGAGGCATGGGAGCCCATGTGATTGTCACGGAAGTCGATCCCATTCGAGCGATTGAAGCGCGTATGGATGGATTGCAGGTGATGCCGATGGCGGATGCCGCTCCTATCGGAGATGTCTTCTGCACGCTGACAGGTAATATGCATGTCATCCGTCCTGAGCATTTCGAACAAATGAAAGAAGGCGCCATCGTCTGTAATTCAGGACACTTTGATATCGAATTGGACCTCAAAGGTTTGGCGAAAGTGGCGAAGAAAGTAGAACGGGATGTGCGGCCGTTGGTGGACGCTTACTATCTTAAGAACGGGCGGCGCATTTTCGTTCTGGCGGAAGGACGTCTGGTGAATCTCAGTTGCGCTCACGGTCATCCGGCCTCTGTGATGGACATGTCTTTCGCAACGCAGGCGCTGACCGCGGAATACGCGATTCAAAACGCCGGAAAGCTCGATGTGTGCGTTCATCCGGTTCCGGTGCATGTCGAAAACTACATCTCGCACTTGAAGCTCGAAACCTTCGGTGTGGAAATTGACACCCTGACATCGGAGCAGGAGAAATATCTTTCTTCATGGGATATCGGGACATAGGATAGCCTTGTCGTATTTCAAAACGTGAATTAAAAGCCGTCAAGTTTTTTCAGGGCCTGACGGCTTTTGAATTTGAAATATAAACCACTAGCCAACACGCTCCTGCGTGTTGGAGAGTTTGAATTTTCACGCGCGCAGGAATATGCATGCAATACGCGGGAGCGTATTGCCTAGTATTTTTTCTCGCCGCGGCATGGCGATAGCGTGCCCGGAACAGAGAGCAATATGAAGTCATCTCATCAAACAAATATCCACTATCTTACCCACCTGAGTTTATCCGCTCTCTCGCTTGGGGTATCTACGTTTCTGCGAAGGTCGGTTGTCTGGGGTTTGCCGACCAGTGTCATGATTGAACCAACCAATCGGTGCAATTTACACTGTCCATTATGCCCTTCAGGGGCAGGAACCTTGACTCGTCCTCACGGTGAGATGACGCTGTCGGACTTCAAAAAAATCATCCGGCAACTGGGTCAGCAGGTGCGGCGACTTTATCTGTGGAATCAGGGCGAACCGCTCTTAAATAAAGCTCTGCCGGAGATGATTCGGTTTGCCCACAGTCAAGGCATTTATACGGTCACCAGCACCAATGGAATTCTCCTCGACAGGGAGAATGTTTCCAGTGCGCTGATTCAAGCCGGGCTTGATGATTTGATTGTTTCCATTGATGGATTAACGCCGGAAACGTACAAGATTTATCGGGTGGGAGGAGAGCTGCAGCAAGTCATTTCGGGTATGAAAACGCTGCGCCGTTTGCGTGACGAACAAGGCGCACAGAATCCAAGAATTATTCTGCAATGGCTGCCGATGAAACACAATGAGCATGAGCTGCCGGATGTCAAAACCTGTGCCGCCGAATGGGGAGCCGATACGGTCGAAATCAAAACGACGCAGATTTATTCCGAAGAAGATGCCGAGAAATTTCTGCCAGAAAACTTACATCTGTCGCGCTATCAACGCAAAGAGAAAGGTTGGGAGGTTCAGCGTCGATACCAGCATTGCAGACGTCTCTGGTTTTCATGTCAGATTGATTGGGATGGCACGGTGGTGCCCTGTTGCTTTGACAAGGACGAAGAAGTCGTTATGGGCAATCTTCATGAAGCCCCGCTTGCTGAAATCTGGCGCGGCAAGAAATACCAGCAACTGCGACACCTTTTGCTCACCCAAGGCCGCATTTTGGAAATGTGCCGAAATTGTACGGAAGGCCTTAAAACATTCTATGTATCACGTTTAAGAATCCCCATAAAATAGCAGAGGCGGAGGCATAGGTCTTGCAATCTATAAAGTGCTATAGTTATAAAAAAGCACATTTATCTGAAAAACAACGTATTTTAAATGACTTCTCAACTTGAACAAAGCATAAAAACGAATGATGAAACCGAGTCCTGGTCACGACTTGCCGCATTGTTGGAGACCTCCCATGAACTTGCGGGCAGACTTGAACTTCACGACCTTCTGGAAGCGGTGGCCTTCCGTGCGCAGGATTTGGTGCGCTCGGATGGCGTAACTCTCTACCTGCTGGAAGGCGACATCCTGCAGCCATTTATCTCTCGCGAAGAATACTCCGATGAAATTCTCGACACGCCATTGAAATTGGGAGAGGGTATCAGCGGCGGAGTGGCGTTAAGCGGCGAAGCGGAACTTGTGAACCGGGTCGATTTGACCGGTCGGGGTTTTCAAATTCCAGGTACACCTGTTGAACCCGAATCGCTTCTCTGCGCTCCGCTGAAACATAAAGATGAAGTCATCGGAATTCTGACTCTGAGTCGCTTGGGGGAATGGGAATTTACGCAGGCTGATTTTGAATTTATCAAGGGACTTGCGTCTTTGGCCGCTTCTGCGATTCACAGTGCGCGGCTCTATGAACGTCTGTCAAATTCCGAACGCAATTACCGAACATTGTTTAACAGTATCGGAGAAGCAATTTTCGTCCACGATCCCGACACGCTCCAGATTCTGGACATTAGCGAAACCGCCGTGCGCCGCTATGGCTATACACGCGAAGAATTCCTGAAAATGACTATTTTCGATTTACATCCATCTGAAGATCGCGAGGATGTTGAGAGTCGTATTCAGGAAGGCATGAAAGAGAGTTCGGCACATTACAGCAGTTTTCGCCATCAGACAAAAGAAGGTGTACTCATTGAAGTGAACATTTCCGCAGTGGATATCGAATTCATGAGCAAGCCCGCTCGTTTGGCGTTGGCGGTGGACGTCACCGAGCAGCAACGCGTACACCGTGAACTTGAGCAAGCCCATAAGCTTGAATCGGTCGGACTGCTTGCCAGCGGCATTGCCCATAACCTGAATGGTCCTTTAAGCGGAATTCAGGGATTCACCGAGCTTCTTCGGGCAACTCATCCTGAATTAAACGAGTTGGATGTTATCCTCAAACAAACACACAAGATTAAGGATATTATCCGAACTTTAATGATTCGAGCGCGCCACCAAGAAGAAGTAGATGCCCGGCATATTCAGCTCAACGAATTACTGCGAACTGAATTGGCTTTTCTGGAAGCGGATCTCTTTTTCAAACATGAAATCGAGAAAGTCTATGATTTTGATGACGATTTACCGGAAGTCTGGGGTGTGTACGGCGATTTTTCTCAAGCGCTGCTGAATATCATTAACAACGCGATTGATGCCATGTACGAAACGCCGCAGAAAGTGTTTAAAGTGCGCACTCGCTATGACGATGGCTGTGTCAAGATTGAGATTGAAGACAGCGGCGTTGGAATGACGGAAAAGGTGAAAGAGCGGATTTTCGAACCCTTCTTCACGACAAAACCTTCGATGGACAGAGAAGAGTCGGAAGGGCGACGAGGCACCGGACTGGGGCTTTCCGGCAGCCGGCAGCTTTTAGCTCGCTATGACGGTAAAATAGAAGTGCAATCTCAGCCCGGTATGGGATCGACTTTCCGAGTGGTTGTTCCGTCCGCGGAAAAAGCCAGGGGTAGTTGTCCGCAAAATCAAGAACATACCGTGGCTTGAATTCTTTATGGATTTCCGGAACCGATATAAGGGTGCGAGCGACAGGAAATGGGAACTTATCTGCAATAAATTGAGTAAAACAAGTTTGCCGAAAAAGGCTATTGCAGGTCTAAGTCAATCAGTGGAGTTCCCGTGACAAAAATTTCAAAAAAGGTGAATATCCGGGCGAATCAATCCCTTGAGAAATATCTTCAGGAGATAGGCGAGGTTAATCTTCTGGACCCTGAAGAAGAAGTGAGATTGGCCAAGAAAATCCGCCGTGGAGATCAGAAGTCCCTTGAGAAGCTGACGAAAGCAAACCTCAGATTTGTCGTGTCGGTTGCGAAACAATATCAAAATCAAGGACTTTCACTCGGCGACCTGATTAATGAAGGGAACTTGGGTTTAATAAAAGCCGCGAAACGATTCGATGAGACACGCGGTTACAAATTCATCAGCTATGCTGTCTGGTGGATTCGTCAGAGTATCCTACAGGCGCTGGCAGAACAGTCCCGTGTCGTGCGGCTTCCTCTCAACCGTGTCGGAGCCTTGAACAAAATCGGGAAAATGTATTCGAATCTCGAGCAGGAATTCGAAAGGGAACCGACCCCGGAGGAAATCGCAGAGGTTTTAGATATCTCACCGTTTGAGGTGACCGATACGATGAAGATGTCCGGTCGCCATCTTTCGATGGATGCTCCCTTCAGTCAAGGGGAAGACAACCGACTTTTAGATATCATTCACAACGATTCCCAACCTCCTCCAGACCAGACGCTCTTGAAAGAGTCGCTTTGTCAGGAAGTTGACCGCGCATTGGCGACATTATCTCAGCGTGAGGCGGAAGTCGTTCGCCTCTATTTCGGGTTGAATCGGGAACACCCTTTAACATTGGAAGAAATCGGCGAGCGTTTCGCACTTACCCGCGAACGGGTCCGCCAGATTAAAGAAAAAGCTCTGCGTCGCTTGCGCCATACCTCCCGTTCAAAGGCACTACGAAGCTACCTCGGATAGACCTAAGGAAAGAGGGAGATGCTTTAAAAATCACGAAAAGACGCAAATCTATGACATGTTCTGACCTTGATTTTATATGCCTTTCGCTATCAAACGCCTTTTCGGATGAGTGTTCAATAATATCTCGAAATTGCCGTATTTTTTGAAATTAGAACTTGACTTTCTCGTAAAATTTCCGTATTATTACGCTAAATCTGGAACGTCCATTGCGGATACACCGGATGTTGGGGCGGAAATAAATCACCTGTGTTCTGATTTGTTGTGAAAGATACTTGAACAGGTGATATTTGCGTGAAATTTTCGTTTAATTGTACATATTCACGTTTTTGGCACTGAATGCTGACGAAAAACTTTAAACTAATCTATCTTTCAGAAGATCTCACGAAAAAGTCTGAGTTATCTCTGACGCGCGCCAAAGTAGCTGTCTTTGGGGCGCTTTTTGTTCTCTCATGTCTTTTCGTAAGTCTGGTGATAAGTTTCTCTGTTTCCCATGTTGTCAATGCCCGAAAGATATCAGCTTTGACGGCTGATAAAATGGA
>CAZADO010000127.1:0-3407 GCA_964483885.1 uncultured Alphaproteobacteria bacterium
ACAAAAGGGTGTGGAGACTGACCAACATCGATATTATATTAAATGGCTGCGTTATTATCTTGATTTTTGTCATAAATACAAATTCAAGCGTCAAAACAAAGAGAGCCTTTCTGCCTTTCTTGAAAAACTTAAAGAAAAAAAGCAGGCTGAAAGTCTGAGGAAGCAGGCACATCATGCGGTCTCACCTTTTTATGAGATGAACCATCTTTCCGGCAGGAAGACCAGGAACGGTACACCCTATGGCAAGAGCGCCGCATATGGACGCACTGAGCCAGAAGTTTCTTATTCTCATACTTAAAAAGTGGCGTTTAATCAAGAGGTACGCTTAAACCGGATGGGCCCTTCCTATTCATCGCAGACTTGTTATATTATTTCAGTAGTCAACGATAAAAAGGCCTTTCAGCCCGGTCCTGTTACTGGCCGACGATAGGCCTTCTTAACCATATGCGTTCTCAGGTGAAGCCCACATACTCCATAAAGGTCGTATGAGATAAATCATGAATCATTCAGCGGTGTTGAAATTATTGTTCCTAATGATTGCCTTGGCACTGCTCAGCTGTGGTAAGGATACTCCCAGGCTACCAAAGCTCTCAGAGGATGCGGTTATCCTTGCTTTCGGCAACAGTCTCACTTATGGAACCGGGGCTGAACGGAATGAAAGCTATCCAGCAATCCTGGAAAACCTGAGCGGGAAAAGAATAGTCAACGCCGGAATACCTGGAGAGTTGAGCGCCAAGGGGCTCCAGCGGCTGCCAGAGGTCTTGGATGAATATGAGCCGGAACTGCTTCTTCTCTGTCACGGAGGAAACGACCTGCTTCGCAGACATGAACTGGCCAAAACTGCTATTAATCTCAAAAAAATGGTGCTTATGGCCAGGGAAAGGGGTGTATCCGTAGTCCTGATTGGCGTTCCTCGCCTTGGATTCACGCTGAAAACAGCGGATTTTTATAATCAGATTGCCGAAGAGATGGATCTGCCCTTTGAAGATAGTATTCTGGAGGAAATCCTGTCCAACCGTGACTTGAAATCAGACACCATACATCCAAACAGAGAAGGCTATCGTCTGATGGCTAAGGCGATCTACAAGTTGCTGAAGCAAACAGGCGCTTTATAAATCGGTCCTGAGTTCATGGCTCCTCCGGCCTTACTGCCGCAAATCCATGTATTCGCCCACTTTGGGGACCATTACATCATGGCCTTTGGATTTCAGTGTGTCGGCAAAGGCCAGGATTTGGTCCTCGTCTCCGTGAACCAAGGCGATTTTTTTTATGTTCAGGTTGGATTTTTCAATAAACCGCAGCATTTCGTCCTTATCTCCGTGGGCGCTGAAGCCGTCGATCTTCGCCACCCGAGCCGCTAAGGGATATTCCTTGTTGAGCAGCCGCATCAGGGGCGGCTTTCCGGCCCGGCCGGATTTTGCGTAAATCTGGCCCTGTTCAAGGATGCGGCGGCCAAGGGTATGCTTGGCCATGAAGCCGACCACCAGAATGGTATTTTTCGGGTTATGCATCTTATATCGCAGATGATGGAGGATGCGCCCGGCTTCACACATGCCGGCTGCGGAAATGACGATATGCGACTTTTTCTCCCGCATCAGGGCCATGGATTCATCCACGGACGATGTAAAATGCAGTTCTTTGAACATAAACGGATTTTCGCCGCCTATTAGAAAATCAGCATGGGTTTCGGGGTCGTACATTTCCGGATGTTCCCCGAACACCTCTGTAATCCGGGTAGCTAAGGGGCTGTCCACATACACCGGGATGTGCGGTGTCTCGTTGTTGTTATAAAGATTATGGATCACATACAGCAGTTCCTGGGTTCGGCCGAAGGCAAAGGCCGGGATCAGCAGGGTGCCGCCGCGCTCGACAGTGTCATTGATCACCTGTTTTAGACGCGGTGCCATGTCCTGCACCGGCTCATGATGACGGTTTCCATAGGTGCTTTCCATGATCAGCAGATCAATCTCCCTGTCCTCCTCGGCGAAATCCAGGGTGGGGTCTTTTAGAATGGGTTTGTCAAATCGGCCGATATCGCCGGAAAAACAAATGTTATGGCGTTTTCCGTTTGCATGGGTTTTAATAATGCTGATGGCTGAACCCAGAATATGCCCCGCGTCATAAAAGGTGCAGGTCGAATCTTTTCCTACGGCCACAGGGGTCCTATAGGGCAAGCCCTCGAAAAACGTCAGGGCGTGATCTGCGTCCTCCCTGGTATAAAGGGGCGTCACTGCTTCGAGATGATAGTCGGCGGCCAGTTCATTAATGGTATCAATATTTAATTGGTTTTTGCCCTTTTTCAACAGGCTCTTGATTTCTTTAATCCGGTTGGCAGTGCTTTTCGGCCTTCCCGGACCGGTTTTGATTTTGTATAAAACATTGCGCACCACTTTATAATTCAGGTATGCGGCGTCGGATTCCTGGATATGAGCGCTGTCCGGCAGCATATAGCTGCAGGCGTCCTCCGTTGCCCGGGTGGTAATAATACGCCCGGCGAAACCGTCGCTGGTCAGCAGCGGAAGCCTACCCGAATGATCGATATGGGCGTGGGAAAGAATCACATTGGTAATGATCGCCGGATCAAAGGGCAGAATGCGGTTCTTGCGATCCGCTTCCTTTCGTCTGCCCTGATACATCCCGCAGTCCAGAAGAATATTGTTATGACCGTTAGTGATCATGTGCATGGATCCGGTCACTTCCCTCACAGCGCCATAAAAAGTTACACGCAAAGCCATTCTCCTTTGAATAGAAGTTCACATTTCAGAATGAAGGCACATCTTATCCAACCAGATTTCAATAACCCTGTCTGCGACTTGATCCGGAGTTAAATCGTCTGTATCAATTTCATATTGAGCAGAGCTTTTATATTTTGGAATCCTTCGCTCCAAGACCTCTGTCACCTCTTCAGTAAAAGTTTTTCCAGCGGTCAAGGCAGGCCGTTCAGTGTCTCCCTGAATTCGCGAGACGATCGCGTCCACTGAAGCCTTCAACCAAAATATGCGGGAGTTTGTTTTTAGTGCCTCAATATTTTCAGGCCGTTCAATAACCCCGCCACCGGTATCAATCACAATATTATCAAGCCCTGCCAATTTTCGGGCCTCTTCAGACTCTATATCGCGAAATTTCTGCCAACCATACTTCTCCACAATTTCCGGAATTGACATGCCTGCCCTTTTTACTATTTCCGCATCCATGCCAATACACTGCATCCGGAGGCGCGCGGCAAGGAGTTCTCCCACCACACTTTTCCCTGTACCGCGATATCCGATCAGTACTATATTCATGATCTCAAATGTTCCATTACTACCCGGCGCATAACCTCGATAGGTGCGTCAACGCCTGTAAAACGCTCAAATTGCAAGACTGCCTGGTTGATAAACATATTAACTCCGGAAATTACTTTAAGG
>CAZADO010000128.1:0-3361 GCA_964483885.1 uncultured Alphaproteobacteria bacterium
ATTCAAGTCGAAAATCCGTTCGAAACGCTCTTTGTCTAATGAAACCGTTCGTCACATCTGATACGATTAAACGACTCTCTCGCCGCTGGCTACGCGACGTTGCTCCTTACAACCACACCGAGATGAAGCTTGCCGCGGACAAAGCGGCGCTCTTAGTCATTGACATGCAGCGGTTCTTCTTAGAATCGGACGCTCCCGGCTTCACCAGTGGTGGACCTGCGATTGTACCGGGAGTTCACCGCTTGATTGAAGCGTTTCGAGACGAAGAACGTCCCGTGATTTACACCCGCCATGTTCACCATCCCGATGGCAGAGATGTCGGCATTATGGGGTGGTGGTGGGACAGCATGTGTGTCGAAGGAAGCCGCGAGAGCGAAATCTATCCGGATATCGCGCCGCTGAGCGACGATAAAATTATTCTGAAGCATCGCTACTCCGCTTTTTACAACACGGACTTGGAAATCGTTTTGCGTGGTTTGGCAATTGAAGACCTCGTCATTTCCGGTGTGATGACGAATCTATGCTGCGAAACCACCGCGCGTGACGCGTATCTGCGCGACTATCGAGTCTTTTTTTTGGCGGACGGAACGGGCGCCGTGAATGAAGAAATGCACACGGCGAGCCTAAGGAATCTCAGCTACGGATTCGCTCGCATCACAACCGTCGATGAAATGATTAAAGAATTATAAGGTGTAAAACTAATGTTGCCTCCCTTTCGAACTGCACGCCGCCGGGTCGGCTCGACAGACCCTCCGAACGTTCATCGCCATCTATTTTGATGAGTGAGAGGAGTGTTTGTTTTTCATCCCAATCCTGCACGCGAACAACGAAATTTGATAGGAGGTTCACATGACAAAGAATAATATCACCAAACAGAATGTACACGAAACCTTGAGCAAGTATATCCTCGCCGACGGTTTCGATATGGTTTTCGATTTGGATAAATCACAGGGGAGTTACATTTATGACAGCCGCAGCGGAAAACGTTATCTCGATTTGTTTACGTTTTTTGCATCTTCACCTGTCGGGCACAATCATCCCCACTTCATGACCCCGGAAATGCTCGAACATTTCGGGCGTGTCGCGGTCAATAATGTAACGAATTCAGATTTGTACACCATTGAGATGGCACAATTCGTCGATGCTTTCTTCAAACACACTGTTCCCGCAAGCTTCAAGCACGGCTTCTTTGTGTCCGGTGGTGCATTAGCTGTCGAAAACGCCCTTAAAGCGGCTATGGACTGGAAAGTGCGAAAGAATTTCCGGAAAGGTCATCGCCGCGAGCTCGGTCATCAGGTCATTCATTTCGAACATTGCTTCCACGGTCGTTCCGGCTATACGGTTTCTATGACCAATACATCCGATCCGAACAAAAATAAATACTTCGACAAGTTTCAATGGCCTCGCGTCATCTCTCCCGCGATTAAATTCCCGCTGATCGACGAGAATCTGAAAGAAGCAAAGAAGCTGGAGGCGCTGTGTCTGAATCAAATCAAGATGGCCTTTCACGAGAATCCCAATGATATTTGCGCTATCCTGATTGAACCCATTCAAGGCGAAGGCGGCGACAATCATTTCCGACCGGAATTCATGCATGCGCTTAAAACATTAGCCGATGAAAACGAAGCCATGCTCATCTTCGACGAAATACAAACCGGCTTCGGCCTGACAGGTAAATGGTGGTATTTCGAGCATCTTGATTTTGAGCCGGACATGTTCTGTTTCGGAAAAAAAGCTCAAGTTTGCGGTTTTGCGGCGGGTCCGAAAATCGATGACATCGAGGATAATGTCTTCCACATTTCCAGCCGTATTAATTCAACGTGGGGCGGAAACCTCACCGATATGTTCCGTGCCTATCATTACATCCAAATTATCGTGGAAGAAAAACTGGTCGAGAACGCTGCGAAAGTCGGAGAAAAGTTGCTCGCCAAGCTACAAGAACTGCAGAAACAACATCCAGATCTGATTTTCAATGCTCGCGGACGAGGACTCATGTGCGCCTTCGATCTCCCCGACGGAAAAATGCGCGATCAATTACGCCATGTTCTCTATGAAAATGAGGTCGCCATCTTAGGTTGCGGCGATAGCACCTTGCGCTTCCGGCCGCCGCTGAATTTCTCGCTTGCTGAGCTGGATAAAGCTATCACCATTCTGCACAAGAGTATCGCTAAGCTGTGCGAACATCCGGAAGTCTGTCCGGTTTGCGGACGCGAACGCGCCGAGCAGGATGTTGACCGCTTCAGTGTTTCCTAATCTTACATTTTTTCAAGAAATGCACTTGACGGGGTTCACATGGACCCCGTTAAAAACATTAAACAGTCAGAGAACGCTACCATATCCGTTTGTTTGAATTCACTATCGGATTGCGGGAGAAATGAAGATGAAAGTTGCCATGGCGCAACTGAATCCAATTGTCGGCGATGTATCGGGAAACCTAAAGCTTCTTCGTGATGCGCTTTCAGAAGCTCAAGAACAACGTGCCGATTTGATCGTGTTTTCTGAATTGCTTCTGTGCGGCTATCCCCCCTGCGATTTGCTATGCCACGCTTGGTTTCTTGACCAATTGGATCACGCGGTTGCCGATGTGTGCGACATCTCTCGACAATTTCCACAGATAGGGATTGTGTTGGGAACCGTACGTCGCAACAACCGACCGACAGGCAAAGGTCTGCATAATTCCGCTCTGTTTATCTCGAATGGAAAAATCCTCTTCGAGCAGCACAAACAACTGCTGCCCACCTACGATGTCTTCGACGAACGCCGCTATTTCGATCCCGGACTCGATTCAGGTCTGGTGAATTTCAAAGGCGAAGTTATAGGTATGTCGGTTTGCGAAGATGCATGGAATGATCCCGATTTCGAAAGCCGCTGCGAGTACGAATTCAATCCCATCGAGCAACTGGCCACCCAAGGAGCAACACTGCTCGTTAACATTTCCTCTTCACCTTTCCACCTCGAACGCGAAGCACATCGCTACGCCCGTTTCAGTCACCACGCTCGCAAATGGCACGTCCCGCTTGTATTCGTCAATCAAGTCGGCGCGAATGATGAATTGATTTTCGACGGCAACAGTATGGCGTTCGACTCGAACGGCAAACTGATTACCATGCTTGAACCTTTTCGTGAAAGCGTTCAATTGGTTGACATGTCCGAATCCGGTCAATACGATAAAATGCCTCCAAGGCCGGATATGGAAGCGCTGCATGGCGCGCTGATATTAGGCATTTGTGATTACATGCGAAAATGCGGATTTCAGAAAGTCGTGATAGGACTTTCCGGCGGAATAGATTCGGCGCTCACAGCTTGCCTCGCTGTGGATGCTATCGGTGCTGAAAACGTGCACGGCGTTACCATGCCTTCG
>CAZADO010000129.1:0-6393 GCA_964483885.1 uncultured Alphaproteobacteria bacterium
GGGGGCTTTTTTCGGGGATTTTCTGAGAAAACACTTGCCATCTTTAAAAAATTCCTTATATTATAACGATTGAATTAGCATTTAGCGATGAGATGTGTGTTATCACACCTACAGATTTTCTCAGAAGCTAATCGATGTTTAAAAGAATAACTTTCTCATAACCGCTTTCTTTGAAGGAGATCAAATGATGGGGAAAAGAGTAATTGGGATTTCAATGATCCTTCTTTTCGCAGTCGCATTTAGTATCGGCACCGTTTTCGCTACTCCAGGGTACGCGGCGAAGACGCAAATTGGCGATGCAGCGATAGGTACTACACCTGTGATGTCTTCGGGTCAAAAACCGCCGCCTTTTTCAGGACTTGACGCCCTGAGTTGGGATGTGATGGCAACGATGCCGACAGCACGATATGGCGCTCTCGCAGGTTATTACGGTGGAAAATTTTACTTGGCTGGCGGCGCGCAGGATACAACGCATCCATTCAACGCTACTGCAGTCGAGGCGTATGATCCAGCACTAAATACTTGGTCGACAGCATATACCCCCTTCTCGAATCCTCGCCGCATGACCGGCAGCGGTCAAGTTCAGAATGGCGCGGAACTCATTCTAGTTGGTGGAATCACTGAAGCGGGTATGGTGACAGGGCAAGTGATGGCCTACAGAATGAACTCCGACTCCTGGGCGAACATCGCCACGGATTGTGAACCGCGCTATGCTCACGGTATCGCAGTTTACGGCGGCAATGTTTACATTTTCGGCGGCACAGATGGCTTCGCTACGATGACCTCGGCGCAGAAACTCCCCGGCAGTGGGAATTGGTCCGATATCGCGCCCCTGCCTAACGCAGATGGCTGGATGGCAGGTGCCGCTGGGAGTAATGGAAAGATTTACTCTTTCGGCGGAGCGAATTATCCAAGCCGCGTTCTCGAATATGATCCGGTAGGCAACACCTGGACTCAGCTTGCGAATATGCCGCAGCCTCGTGTCTATGCCACCGCTGTAACTGTTGGCGATAAAATCTATCTGTTCGGCGGCGAAAACGCTGCGACAGGTGGAACGACGTATCGAAGGGTTGTCAGCTTTGATCCCGTTGCTCAGACGTGGACCGATGAAGGGTTGATGCCTGCAACTCGTGTCTGGCCTGCGGCAGCAACGGATGGAACAAATCTTTATGTCTTCGGCGGGCTGAATCGAACAATGCTGCCGGTGACCTTTACGAATACATGCTGGAAAGGCATCACTCCTCAAGGTCCCGGGCCTATTACAAACCTGCAGCTTACAGCTTTTGACAGCCCACTGGGAGGTTTTCTTCAGTGGAATAATCCCTCGGTCGATGCGGCTGGCAATCCACTGACGGATTTGGATAGTGTCGTTATCTGGCGCCATTCCTGTTACGATATGGAGCGCGTTATCGGTTTTACATCCCCGACCATCGGTGGTGCCATGTCATATCTGGATGAAGGCATGGTAGCGGCGGGCGCGTATCAATGGGAAGTCATCCCATACAACACGGAAGGTGAAGGTGTATCAGCGTTCGTCTCCGCTTTCTTGGGAACCGAGGGCTTTTACAATTGGGATCCTATCAATTACGCATGGAATGACATTTCCGTAACGGGTACTCCTCTGAATATTACCACTGAGGATGGTGTTGTTGTCGGAGCGGCACTTGGTTTCACGTTCAACTTCTACGGCGGCAACTACACCGCAATTAATATTTCCGAAAACGGATGGCTTAGTTTCACCTCAACCGGCGGCTACTATATCAATGATTGTCTGCCTGGTACCGGACCGGTAAACGCGATTTATCCGTTCTTTGACGATTTCTCACTGGCACAAGGCGGTGACATATACACGTACAGTGATGGTGAGGAGTTCATTGTTCAGTGGGATGATGTTGGATTCTATGATGCCTCCGGTACTGGTACTTTTCAGGTTATTATTCGAGCGAGCGGCACAATCGATTTCATCTATAATACGGGCTTCTCAGGCGCAATGACATCTGCGACCATAGGTATCGAGGATATCACGGGTGCGAACTATATGGAACTTTGCTGCAATGGTAGCGGAGTCGCATGTCCGACCGCGGGCGACGCCTATCGACTCGCTGTTGCTTGTCAGGGTTATGGATCTATCAGTGGAACCGTGGTTTTGGATCCGACGTACGGCGGTAATGTCGCAAATGTAACTTTGACAACAGATCTGGGGGACGTGACGCATCCATCCGTGACTGGCGATTATACGTTGGAAGAAGTTCTGGGAGGAGTACGTACAGTAACAGCGTCACTAACGGGCTATTCGAGTGGAGTTTCAACCATAAATTTAGTGCCATTTACTGAAGTAACGGGAGAAGATTTCACGTTGGTTCGCAGAAGTCCTGCGCAGGTTCAAGGAGTATCAGGGAGCTGGGGCTATGGATTAAGGTGTGTGTCTCTTGTGTGGTCGCTGCTTTCTGATACGACGGTTGATCAATATTGTGTGTATCGCAAGGATCCGGGTCAAACAGCTTTTGCGCTGGATACATGCGTGAGCTCCAATGTATTTTGGCGAGTCGATTATTTCGAAACGCCAACAGGCGTGTATGAGTACTACGTTACGGCGAAAGATAATGGACCGTCAACACCTAACGAAAGCATCCCTTCAAAGATTCTCAAAGTCGTTGTTGGAACATTGCCGCCGACTTGCCTGGTTTCCGATGGTAATTACGATAATCGTGTTATGATCGACTGGGTCGCGGCGGATGAATCGCAAGTACGTGAGTACTATTATGACGATGCCACCAATGAAGCCGGTGGTTTGGGTTACGGCGACCACGGCTACTATGCCGTTCGCTATACATTTGACCAGCCGGTAACTATTGATGGCCTGCGTGTTTATTGGACGACTCAGGCGGCTGCCAGCGGTCACAACAAACTATATGTCTGGGAAACGGATGCCGTAGGTGAACCGGGGACGGAATTGTTGGAATTCGGTTATACGCAAACAGGCGGCACGGGTGCATTTGTTGATTATACGTTTGACACTCCGGTGGATATCACATCAGGTGATTTCTTTGTCGGAGCTTTCCAGTCCACCGATATGGATTATCTCGGTTTGGGTGGAGATGCCAACAGCAACAGCTTCACCAACGATACGTACTTCTACAGTATTTCCGGTGATTCGGGAGATTGGGCAACGTTCGAATCAGCATGGTTCATGTACACGCCGATGATTCGCGTTTACATTGACCGCTGCGACCAGCCTGCGGCAATTGCCGGTCCCAGCTCTTATGAAGAGAGTGGGATTGCAACCTCAAGCGCAAAGAATCCGGAAACAGGTGAAGTGCTGTGGTTGGCTGCTCCAAGTGCCTCACAGGAAGACTGTGATCCGGCGATTCGCAATGCGGCGCGTCCGATAGTTCCGGTGGAACGATTCACGACGCTTTATCGCCGGACGCCGGCGAAATCATCTTGGATGTCATCGAATAAAATCACGACAGGGCATTTGGATGAACCTAACGGTTATTTCGTCTATCGCGATGTCGTCACGAGCCCGCCTTACCATGTCAGTCCGGTTGAATCGACGATGTTCTTCGATAATAATCTTGCAGAAAATGTTGAACACATCTACTGGGTGAAAGGCGCTTTCTATAGTGCATCGGATACACTACTTTCCGATTCAACCAATACGGTAACGATTGCGCCGAACATGGCGCCGGGCATGATTCCCTATGTGGGTCTCACCTTTGACGATTTGACGGGATGTGAAGTCACCTTCGACTGGGATGCACCGACGCTGAATGCCGATGGCACTCCATGCAACGATGTCACAACGTATAATGTATATTTTGATGGAGATTTGGTCGGACCAGGAATTCCTGAGGATATGGCGACGTTCACCGATGAAGTAGACAATCCCGAGCTTCCGCATGTCTATTCGTTTACGGCTCTGGATGAAGTCGGCAATGAGGGTCCTCCGTATGATGTCAATGTTCTTTGTGAAGCGCTCTGTGTTTATAACTGGGTTGAATTGTCGAATGATCCGGAAGCTACTCAGATTACCGGAGCAGGTGATGACAGCAACCTCGGACCATTCCCGATAGGTTTCTCCTTCGAGTTCTTCGGCGAGCAATACACCAGTTTCCGTTTCGCTTCCAACGGATTCATCACATTTGAAAGCACAAGCGGTGATTTCTCGAATGATTGCCCGCTACCGACTCCAGGTGAGCCAAATGGTGCTTTGTATGCCCTATGGGATGATTTAGATCCATCAAGTGGTGGCACGTGCTGGTACAGGCCGACGCCTCTCGGACTTGTTGTCGAGTGGAAAAATGTACCCTATCTGTCGCTCGAGGGCACCGCGACGTTCGAAATTATCCTGTTCCGCTACGGTGGAGTTCGATTCCAATATCAAACCGTGGATCATTTTGAAAGTGCCACAGTTGGCGTTGAGAATCAGGACGGCACGGACGCGACAGTGTATTGTTGCAATGGCACCGGTGATTTCTGCCCGCGTAATGGTGGATGTATTTGCTACAACTGCTGGACTCCCGGTATTATCGAAGGCTATACACGGCAATATCCGACAAACCAAATCATTCCGGGCGTAAAAGTTGAGGTGGTTTCCACTGGACTATGGACGTATTCGAATGAGGAAGGTTACTACAGCATTATAGCGCCGTGTGGTACCGAAACTGTAAGTGCATCGAAGGATCTCTATTGTACGTTGGAATACGCCGTGGATGTCGCCTGCAATGACACTGTAACGCGTAACTTCGTGATGCGGATTCCAAGGTTCCAGATTTCGCCGGAGGAAGTGCTTCAGTCGGCGTGTAACAACCATGAGACATGTCTAGATTCATTCTACATCTCAAATACCGGTGGCCGCTGCGATTTGGAATTCAGCGTTGAACTTGTATCGGAAGCTCCGTGGCTGACGATTGATCCGGCGAGCGGAAGTGTACCGGCAAACGGTTCGTTGCCCATCGTGCTGACGTTCAATGCTGATGAACCGGGTAATCCCGAGAATAATCTGTATGCGCTTCTCGAGATTACTCACGGAGCGGATACGATTCCTTATGAGTACTTCGTCGAGCTCTGGTTGTCGACGGAACTCAGGAAAGTCGGCGTTCCGACGGAATTCGCGGTTCAGCAGAATTATCCGAATCCTTTCAACCCGACAACGACGATTAACTTCGACCTGCCATCTCGCGAATTCGTGAAGCTGGACGTTTTCAACGTTATCGGTCAGAAGGTAGTAACGCTGGTGAATGAACCGATGTCGCCGGGTTATCACATGGTGCAGTTCAATGCCGAGAATTTGCCGTCAGGGCTTTATTTCTATCGCGTTCAGGCCGGGAACTGGTCAGCGCTGAAGAAGATGATGCTCATTAAGTAATGGCATTGTAAAATCAATATGAGAGCCCTGTGCCGGATTATGGCGCGGGGCTCTTCTCTTTTATCACGATCATTAAAGAGAAACTTGTCCAATGGAAACCGTACTTCTCGTTATCGTGGTTGCGGCTGTCTCTATACTGGCAGGCGGATTTTTCGCAAGCCGCATTGGAGGGCGTAGAACAGCGGAAAGCGATTTACGGGCAGCCATCCAGCAGTCGCGAGACGAGCTGCAAAGAAATCTGTCGGAACTGCGGACTCAGATGTCGAATGAGCTAACCACAGGCCGAACAGAACAGCGGGATGCGCTCCAGCAAACATCGGAAGCTTTGGAAAAGAAATTCGAAAAGCTGCAAACCGCCAACGAGCAGAAACTGACGCAGATTCAAGGAAAGATGGAGCTGACGCTCACGCAAACGCTTGACCGCACAGGTAAAACATTCAAACAAGTCACCGACGCACTTTCCGAATTACATGCGACGAATGAGAAGATTTTCGAATTCTCACGGGACTTGAATAAGCTCAGCGATATTCTGCAGTCGCCGAAACTGCGTGGCGAATTCGGCGAATTACAACTGGAACGCATGCTCAGCGAATGTCTCGCGCCCGAGCAATACGCGCTCCAGTTTTCCATCGGCAATGAAAAAGCAGATGTGGTGATTTTAAGTTCTCAGGGGCATTTGCCGGTGGACAGCAAATTCCCGCTGGAAAACTGGCGCAAAGCCAATGACGCAGAGTTGCCCGCTGAAGAGCGGGACAAAGCTCTGCGCACCTTCGGAAAGGACGTGCGCAAACACATTGACGACATCGCGAACAAGTACATTCGCCCGCCGGTAACGCTAAATTTCGCGGTGATGTTTATTCCTGCCGACAGCATTCACTACGAACTGCTCCGTCAGCCGGACATCCTTCAGCACGCGCGCGAGCGGCGAGTGTTTCCGGCGTCGCCCACGACATTCTGGGCATTATTGCAGGTGACCGTGATTGGTTTTCGCGGCATGAAAATTTCCGAAGAAGCGCAGAAAA
>CAZADO010000130.1:0-7035 GCA_964483885.1 uncultured Alphaproteobacteria bacterium
TTGTTTGTGGTGCAACTCGATTTTTCCGGGGCAAGCGCCCGAAGGACAGCATTTATTGCGGACGATAATCGGCGGCGCGCATGATCCGGATGTGGTGAATCTATCGAATGAGGAAATCGAACACATCGCTCAGATGGATAACGGACGTTTGTTTGGAGCCAACGCACAGCCGATTTTCCGAAAAATCTTTCGGCACAAACGCGGTATCGCTCAATATACACGCGGCCACCTCGGTCGCGTTGCCGCGACGGAAAAATTGGAAAACGATATTCCGGGAGTGTATTTCACCGGCGCATCCTATCGAGGAGTATCCGTCAATGGCTGTGCCAAAGATGCGTTCCGGGTGGCGCGACTCTTCTGGGAAAAATGGAATTTAAAGCCATGACGACAATTCTCTATTCACTCTTTCCATCTTTAATGCTCATGATGTTCGGTGGTTTACTGGCAACATGGATTCATCTCTCGCGCCGTCCGGACGGACACATTGAGGAAATTGCGAATCGCGCCGGATGGATTCTGCTGAGTGTTTATTTCGTCTGGATGGCTTTAATCACGCTTCACCAAGGGCAAATTCCGGCGATAACATTCGGGCAACTTGCCGTTCTTCTCGGTTTTCTTATCTGGGCGGATCAAAGTTACTTACAAATGAAGCTGCGGCAGGGATTGCTGGTGCTTCTGCCGATAGGTGCGGTTATTCTCTTGCTGTTGGTTGGCGTCGCAGCGGGATTTAAACCAGAGACAAATCAAATCGCCATTCGAGGCATCGGAGTAGCGTTTCATGTGGCGTTGTCGCTCGCAGGAGTCGCCATGCTTTTAGGCGCGGGTGGTTTCGGCGCAGGCGTCGTGATGCTTCATCGGCAAATCGCTCACCGCACATTCGGTCAATTCTTCGCCAATATTCCTTCCATGCAGGATATGCAAAAACTGCGGGCGTTTGCAACCTATTGGGGATGGCTTCTAATTACGATCAGTTTATTGAGCGCGTTTCTATGGGTCAGGTTATTCAAGCCTGAATCGAACAGGGTGATTTCGCATCTGCATCCGATGCTGACACTGTGGGCAGTTGTGTCGCTGCTGTCGCTGTCCGAACGGTTTAAATGGCTCGGCCAATATCGGTTAGCATGGCTTTCGGTTATACTTGCTGCGATGGTTATGTTGTTGGTATTGATTTCTGTGTTTGAATTTTTTGCCGGGGAATGGATATGAAGCTTGAGATGATTGGATTGAATCATACGACATCGAATCTTGCCATACGGGATCGCGCGGCAATTGGCCCGGATCGCATTTCCGATGTCGCGTTTCGACTGCTGCAGGAGGAGCACGTCGAGGGAGTCGTTATCCTTTCGACTTGCAATCGCACTGAAATTTATCTATCCCCCAACTATCATCTATCGAATGAAACGCTTCGATATTTATTTGCAGAAGTGTGCCGTCTGACGAATGAAGAGGCTGCCGCCGGATATATCTATCGAGATGAGGACGCCGTCAATCATCTGCATCGCGTCGCGTCGGGTTTGGATTCGCAATTGCTGGGCGAAATTCAAATTCTTGCACAGGTAAAGGACGCGTATCACGCTGCTCTGACCATTCCATCATCGAATGCACTGCTTAATCGCGTCTTTCTTCATGCGATCGAGTGCGGCAAACTGGTTCGGCATCGCACCGCGATTTCTCAGGGAGCCGTTTCCGTCGCTCATGCCGCCGTGGAATTGGCGAAACGAGTCTTCGGAGAATTGGATCAACGGAATATTCTGCTCGTTGGAGCAGGAAACACCATTCAATTAGCCGCGCGGCATATCACGAAATCAAGTAACGCGACATGGAAAATCAGTAACCGCACTCGTGCAAACGCTGAGTCATTAGCGGAGTTTTTGAACGGTGTCGCGACATCGTTTCCTCCAACACCTGACGATATCAAGTGGGCGGATATTGTTATCAGTGCGACTAATTCGCCGGACACGGTTATCACCGGCTCGGACATCGCCGCTGTTTTGACTGCCAGAAAAACGCCGCTTCTTTTTTTGGATTTGGCCGTCCCTCGCGATGTGGATCCGGATTTGAAACGTGGCGCTAATACGTACATCTACTCCGTTGATGATTTCACCGAGATGGTGAAGGCGAATTTGAAAACGCGCGAGCGAGAGGCGGTTCGTGCGGAGAAATTGGTGGAAAAGCAGGGGGCAGAATTCTCCGAATGGTACAAAGAGAATCGCATTTCACCGACAATCCAACAACTGCGGGAAGTTCTGGAAGAAATACGCAGCTCGGAAGTCGAAAACAACTTGCGCCGCTTCTGCCCTCAAGATCGCGCTCAAGTCGAAAAGTTTTCGAAAGCGCTGATGAACAAAGTTACCAGTTTGATTATCGTCAATATGAAGCACGCCTCGCTAACACAAAACGATTTATCTCTCGCCCGTGCTATTTCGATGGCATTTGCCACATCCGACGATTCCTCAGTCAAAGACGTTTTGGAGCAATTAAAACATGAACTTTCCCATTAGCCGCCCGCGGCGACTTCGAACCAGCGAAACGATGCGCCGACTGGTACGTGAAACGCATCTGCATGCCGATGATTTGATTCAGCCTTTGTTTGTCGTACCCGGGAATAATATTCGAAATGAAATTTCGAGCATGCCGGGGCAATATCATCTGTCAGTGGATAAAATCGTTCAGGAAACGTCACGTATTTTCGATTCAGGTGTTCCCGGAGTCATCCTGTTCGGCATTACCGATACAAAAGACGACATCGGGAGTATGGCCTGCAATGATGATGCTGAGGTGCAGCAGGCGGTTCGCGCTATCAAGCAAGCGGTTCCCGAGTTGCTGGTTATCACCGACGTCTGCTTGTGCGAGTACACGTCTCACGGTCACTGCGGCGTGATTTCGAATGGAACCGTCAACAATGATGCGACACTGGAACTGCTGGCAAAAACAGCGGTCAGTCACGCGAAAGCCGGTGCGGATATTGTCGCTCCGTCTGATATGATGGACGGCCGTGTCAAAGCTATTCGTGCTGCTTTGGACAGCGAAGGATTTACTGATACCGCGATTTTATCCTACGCGGTAAAATATGCGTCAGGCTATTATGGGCCTTTTCGGGATGCAGTCGGCTCGGCTCCGCAATTCGGCGACCGAAGCGGTTACCAGATGGATCCCGCCAATGTGGAAGAAGCGCTGCGCGAAGCGAAGATGGATTTGGATGAAGGCGCGGATATGATTATGGTTAAACCCGGCGTGGCTTATTTGGATGTTCTGGCTAAAGTAAAACAAACGTTCCATCGAGTCACCGCCGCTTATCAGGTTTCCGGTGAATACGCGATGCTTGAAGCGGCAGCTCAAAAGAATTGGATTGACCGTCGCCGGGTCGTTATGGAAACATTAGTATCTTTTAAAAGAGCCGGTGCGGATTTTATCCTTACTTACTATGCAACGGAAGTCGCCGGTTGGCTGAAAAATCAGAAATGATTGGCGACGAATAAATACATCTTGGGATTTACCGCCGCGGCTTGGCGTTAGCGTGCCCGGCTTCATAAAACAAATCTCTTTTCTTTGGATGAATTTCATAATGACTCAATCAGAAAATCTTTTCAAGCGGGCGTTGCAAGTTACTCCCGGCGGAGTGAATTCGCCGGTTCGCGCTTTTAAGGGTGTCGGAGGGACGCCTCGTTTTATGGCATCCGCTCAAGGATGTACTCTGACGGATGTAGATGGGAATACCTACATCGATTACATCGGTTCGTGGGGACCGATGATTGCAGGGCACGCGCATCCACATGTTATCGAAGCGTTGAATAAAGCCGTGAGTCATGGGACAAGTTTCGGCACTCCCTGCCCGGCTGAAGTTGCACTGGCCGAAGAAATCGTACGTCGTGTTCCTTCCGTGGATAAAATCCGGTTCGTCAATTCGGGAACCGAAGCAACGATGAGCGCGATTAGGTTGGCGCGAGCGGCGACACAGCGCGATATAATTATCAAATTTGCCGGAGCGTATCACGGTCATGCCGATTCATTTCTGATTCAAGCCGGTTCAGGTGTGGCAACGTTAGGTCAGCCGGACAGTCCGGGAGTCACCGTTGGTGCAGCTCGAGACACGCGCGTCGCACGCTTTAACGATTTGGATTCCGTCGAAGCGATTATGACGGCGGAAGGGCGCAATGTCGCTGCGATTATCGTAGAACCTGTCGCCGGAAACATGGGCGTTGTTCCTCCGCGTGAAGGATTTCTTGATGGACTTCGTGATGCATGTGACCGTTATAAAGCCCTTCTGATTTTCGATGAGGTAATGACCGGTTTCCGTGTTCATTTCGGCGGCGCACAAGTATTGTATAATGTGCGACCCGATTTGACGACGTTCGGTAAAGTGATAGGCGGCGGGCTACCCGTGGGCGCGTATGGCGGTAAAGCGGATTTGATGGACCTAATCGCTCCGGCAGGGCCGGTGTATCAAGCGGGAACGTTGTCCGGAAATCCACTCGCGATGGCGGCAGGTCTGGCTACTCTTGATTTATTGGATGAAGAAGCGTATCATACATTGGAGCGCACGTCAGCGAATCTCGAGAAAAGACTCACCGACGCCTGTTCCCAAGCCGGTGTTCCTGCGGCTATTCAACGAGTGGGCTCGATGCTGACGCTGTTTTTCTCTGCAGAGCCCGTTTATAGTATGGATGAAGCGTCGAAAGCTGACCATGCGCGTTTTGCAAAATTCTTCCATAAGCTCCTGAAACGCGGGATTCATCTTCCGCCCAGCGGCTATGAAGCGTGGTTTATTTCGCTGGCGCATGATTCGTCCGCGATTGATAAAACGATGGACGCCGTGAAACAAGCGCTGACAAGCGATTAAACGGAGATGTCGTGAAATCGTTCTGGCTGACACGAAAACATTTTCTGGTTTTTTTCGTACTCGCCTTGGTTGCTTTGGCGCAGCTTGGATGGTGGATTATCTTTCAAGTCGGTGAGGGCGCGCGGCTAAAACGAGTTCAACAAACTCTCTGGGAACAGCAAATAGAATTAGCTCAACATTGGCGTGAAGCGCGTTATCCAGATGCACAGGAGTTTCGAATCTGGCTTGGAGAATCCTTTCCGGATTTGGAATTGAAAGCAGACGGACGCACGATGGGTGTCAGTTCAAGTGCACTCGCACAGTTGGATCACATGGCCGGTGGGCGCGTTCGCATGTTTGTTTGGGAAGGAATCTTTTTCATATTGATTCTTGGCGTGGGCATTGGTTACATTTACTGGATGCTGCGGCGGGAAATCGTGATGGAACGACGCCAATCAGTTTTTCTGACAGCAACCTCTCACGAACTGAAAACGCCTATCACATCCCTTCGATTATATCTGGACACCTTAATCGACCACGACGTGCCTGCGGCTCAACGAGCGGAGATATTTGCCACGATGCAGCAGGATCTTCAGCGTCTTACGGATTTGATTGACCACCTCCTTCAAGCGCAGTCCGTGATTCAGAAAAAAAAGCACCATCGCATTAAACAGACTGTGGAGACGATAAATCTTGCGGAGGAAACACAGGAAGTTCTGCATCAAGTCGAGGATATGTTCAATCGGAAAGGCATTCGGCTTCAGTCAAAGTTAGATGATCGTCTTTTCTCTATGGTCGATCCGATGCGATGGCAGACGCTGGTGATGAATTTGCTCGATAATGCGTGCAAATATTCTCCTCAGGGCGGTGCGGTTGAGCTCATATTGGAACAAAACGGTTCTCATGCAATACTGCGCATTGTCGATGAGGGCATCGGAATCCCTAAAGCGGAATTCGACCGCATCTTCGAACGTTTTTACCGCATCGATAATAAGAATACGCTTCAAACCGGGGGAACCGGCCTCGGGCTGTATATCGTCAAAGAAACCGTCGAGGAATTGGGCGGAACAGTATCTGTGGAGAGTCAGGGAACCGGGAAAGGAACGACTTTCACCGTAGAAATTCCCTTAGCTGATGAGGATAATCTTGGCTGATTCGATTTTTATCGTCGAAGACGAAGAACATATTGCGAAAGGCATTCAGTTCAATCTGGAAGCGGAAGGTTTCAGGGCGAAGGTCATCGCTGACGGACTGGAGGCCATTCGCGCTATTTTGGACGAACAGCCTGATTTGGTTATTCTGGATGTGATGCTTCCGGGCGTGGATGGTTTTTCCGTTTGTGAAAAGGTGAGAACGGAAGGAAGTCGAGTGCCGATTCTATTTCTTACGGTGCGGGACATGGAAGATGACCGCATTCGAGGACTTGACCTCGGCGGCGATGACTACATGACAAAACCGTTTAGTGTCCGGGAATTGCTTCATCGCATCCGTGCGATTCTGCGTCGCGAGGAATGGTATCGGCAAAGTTCGAACGTAGAAAATATTCTGGAATTCGGTGGAAATCGAATCGACTTTGCCGCCTTCAAAGTCTGGACGCGCGATGGCGAAATACAACTCACTCAAAAAGAGTGCATGTTGCTGAAGCTGTTGGCACAGCATCAAGGAGAGGTTGTTGGCCGCGACACGATTCTGAATACCGTATGGGGATATAATCGTTATCCATCGACGCGAACGATTGACAATCTGGTGGTTCAATTGCGGAAGATACTGGAGAAAGATCCGAAACACCCCAAACACCTGCAAACCCTGTACGGCGCGGGATATAGATTCACTATCGACGAATCCGAGTAATACGATAGTCGAAACTTTTCTTTAATAGAAAAACGGGCTCCTCGAATCGAGAGTCCGTTTTTTTATGTAAAATGCAAAGTAATTCATAAATCTAATAATATCAGTTGGGCACGATTAACATCTGTTATAAAAAGATGCATATTTGAATCTTTCCAAAACAGTCAGCCTGCAACCTTTGGGCATCCGCAGGGTTTTAATATACGAACGCAATAACTTGGCGATGGATAATGAAACCTTCTTTTGAAGAAATATACAATCAATATTATGATGATGTGTGGAGATTTCAAATCCATGCCGCTGCCGATGTCGCCGTCGCACTTGAACTGACATCGCAGACGTTCTTCCGAGCCTGCCGAGCGTGGCCG
>CAZADO010000131.1:0-2945 GCA_964483885.1 uncultured Alphaproteobacteria bacterium
GCTGGGAACCCGCTCCCACGGCCTCTTTGGGGCTATTTGCCGCGCCGCTTATCCCACTTCTCGCGCTGGATCTTCTTTTGCAGCATCAGTATCCCGTGCAGAAGCTGCTCGGGCCTCGGCGGACACCCCGGCACATACACATCCACCGGGACAATCTGATCCACGCCCTTGACCACGCTATAACCGCGCTGCCAATAAGGACCTCCGCAAATCGCGCACGAGCCCATCGCAATCACCCATTTCGGATCCGCCATCTGATGATAGATGCGCTTCAAGCGGGACGCCATTTTCAATGTGACTGTTCCCGAGACAATCATCAGATCCGCCTGACGCGGACTGGGACGGAAAAAGGTGCCAAAGCGATCCAAATCATAGCGCGAAGCACCCGTGCACATCATCTCGATAGCACAACAAGCCAGACCGAACGTGACCGCCCAAAGCGAACGCGAACGGCCCCAATCGAAAACTTTATCGACGGATGTAATAATAATATTGTCGCCGAAGCGACCTTCAAGGATACCCATAATCGCTGCTTAGAAAAGTTTAGTTTCGGAGATTATCAGGGGCTTGCGGCGGTTTTCGCCGAAGATTCCGCTTCTTTCTCTGGTAAACGAATCCACTCAAGATCTCCCTTCGCCCAGACATACGCCAACCCCGCCAGCAGAATCGCAAGAAAAATCGCCATCTCGAGCCATGCCCAAAAGCCAAGATGCCGATAAACAATCGCCCAAGGGTAAAGAAAAATCACTTCAACATCGAAGACGATGAAAATCAGCGCGATGATATAGAAGCGGCTGTTAAATCGAATCCATGACGAACCCTTAGCGACTTCGCCGCATTCATAGGTCGAGTTTTTGGCAGGATTCGGCCGATGCGGAGCCAGGAGTCTGGAGAGAAGAAGGACGACGAATACCAGAACGCCCGCTGCAATTAAAAAGAGAATGACAGGAAAAAAAGAACCGAACATGTAGGTGCCCTAAGAAAAAGAGCAAAGGTGAAGATTTGCGATTGATAATGAGGGACAAGGTTTCCAATCAATATAGGATTTTTTTCTCGAAATGCAACTCCAAATTCAGAAACCTGCCGACTTTATTTTTGTGAAATTTTTCTTGACTATAAAATAAATTTTTAGTATATTCCAAGTGAAACATGGTGCAAACTTATTCGAGAAATCGGTGGTTTGACACCATAGTTCTTTTTTAACAAATACTTATATTTCGCATAGTTTCCCTCTACTTCCCTGTTTTACGAAACTGGGGGATTCGCTGCGCCGAGGATTTCCCTCCCTTGTCCCCGGCGCAGCTTTGTTTTTTATAGAACTAAAGAGGAACTCAATTCCTTATCGGCACGCCAAAAAATTTGTACTGGACTCATGAATTCTCGATGCCTCCCCGTTCTGGTGGAGGCTTTTCTTTTACTTGGAATCTCCTCCAATCTTTCCTATATTTAAATAATGATAGTGGTACAATAACGCACCGAAAATTTCCCGCCGCGGCATGCGTCTCGCGTGCCCGGGATTCAAAAAAAGAGCTGTCATGCAAATTATTGTGAGTATTCTGCTTCTTCTTGTCGGCACTCAAATAGCGCTGCCACAATCATGGGTCGGTCCGTTTAATCCGACGGGGGATACGCTGATTGTGGATCCGGTGCCGATTGCGGATACCGAAGACAATATTCATCTTATTTTTGATCTACCCGTCGGCAGCTTAATGGAATTTTTCCACATGAAGTACTCACCTTATGGTGAAGTTCTCATTCCCCCACATCAGCTGACCTCCAGCCATCTGGCGGGCACGAATATTTTCGGCATTTACCTTCGTGAGACGCCATTTATTGATATGACTTCTTATAATGTTTATCTGGATTCTTTAGGTCATCATGCGGAACGCATTATCGCGTTGCGCTTTGACTACAATGGCGTTTTGATAGAACCTCCATATGAATTACTTGAACTACCTCTTGATTGGGAAACAGTATACGGATGCGCTATTTCAATGGATTCGGAGTTGAGATATCACATACTCTACTCTACTTACGGTTATCCGATTTGGCCGGCGGTTGTTTATGCGCGCACCTCGCGCCAAGGCCAGTTGGAAGTGGGGCCAGACACGATTGCTTACGAGCAACCCTATTACCACGCTTACTTGTCGAGCGCCGTGAACAGCGCAAACCAGTTTTTAGCGGTCTGGTCCAATATTGATGGCTGGGATCAGTATCTGCAGGCGGCGGTGATTGACAGTGACGGTACCGTGCTCGTAGAGCCTTTCAATCCTATGCCTGATACGACTCATTTGGCCGGAGCTGGTGGCCGGTTGCGCATCAATGACCGTGACCAAGTTGTGATGCAGTATGCAACGAATCCTCCAGGTCCGGTTACTGGGCGTATTGACCTCTATCTTTTTGACAATTCTTTCAATGTAATAGACTGTACTTGCGTCGTGGAGGATTTCAACGGGTCACATGGAGCGTGGGGAGATTGGGACGTAGGTGCCAATACCTATGACCGAGTGTTGAACGTCTACGAAACATCCGTGTTGATAGAAGATGATCGCTGGGAGCATCGCACGTACACAAAGGCGTACGACTTCGAATTGAACCTCATCGGCGAGCGAGATTCTGTGGATGTCTCGAGCATTGATTCTCAGGGGAATCTTAGTGTGTTGTGTACTCCGGGTTTCGAGGCGGTTTGGATGACAGCATCACCTGTTACGGATCCCTACAGTCGTCTCTTCAGTTGGCATCGGATTGTTAATCCGGACTGTTTGGCTGTTAGTGGGTATCGGCCCATCGAACCTATGGCAGTTCTGACGCCGCTTGTTTGGCCCAATCCGTCCAATGGCGTGGTAAATTTATCTTTTCCGACCGGCATATTCGGTCCTGTAGACATCACTATTTTCAACATCTTAGGGCAACGCGTCTATAGCCTGTCGGAAACGAGGAATCTA
>CAZADO010000132.1:0-9787 GCA_964483885.1 uncultured Alphaproteobacteria bacterium
CGAGAAGGACGCATTTGAGCGAGCGCGTCTTCGCAAAGACATCGACCTAATTGTCATCGCCGGTTCTTTTGTTCTGGCGGGTGAATATCTTCGATGGCGAAGCAAATAGACTACTTGCTCATAATAACAAAAAGCCACCAAAGCAATGCTGTTGGTGGCTTTGTTTTTGATGATGTCGTCGGGAATTACTTCAACAGAATGAGCTTCGTAATATTAGACGAAATCTTTTCTCCGCGAATTTGTGCGAAGTAAATTCCAGAACTGCCCGGCGCTGTCCAACGGATGTATCCCTTTTGATGAGGAAGTTCAATCCGACTGACTTCACGACCAAGCAGATCGAAGATAATCAGTTCAGCATTCAATCCCGTTGGAATTTGATAAGGTAGTTGAACCGTGGCATTGAAAGGATTAGGAAACGCCGGTCCGAGAGTAATCGATGTCGGGATAACCGCATCATGTTTTTCCGGCTCAGCCGTCAGGATATCTGAAGCCCAATTTTGAAAGAGTTCCTGTAAGAAGACACCCAAAGATTGCGAATTTGCCATTCCGGAAATAGCTTCTATTCCAAAACCGAATACGATTCCGTGCCCATTATAAAAATCCAAACCGGCAATACCATAATCTCCTTGGGCCCCATAGCCGCAAAGCGCGGTGTTGTTCCCAAGCGGGGAAAGAATCGAGACGCGATCCTGATTCGAAGCTCCCGCTGTGCCGGTCAGAATAAACAGATTTTCATCCCCTAACGGGCTTTCCGGTGTCGGTCGCAGGGAAGCGATGCGAAAGCTATCCTGCTCAACTTCCATTTCAAGCACATTCTGCGCGAAAGGACCTCCGCTCAGCTCATCGATGAAATCTTGTCCGGAAAGAATCACGCGATTGCCCCGGTTCAAGTAATTCTCTATCAGATAACGGTCATTCGTCGTTAGAGCGCTTTCATGAAGGTTTCCGGAAAGCCATATAACAAGTCCGGGTTCGGGCAGAACCGAATCCGGCAAATTCTCGTGTTCCGAAAGTTCAATCTCATCGAAGAGAACATTAATGTCATGCAGCGCATTGACGACATACGATTCGACATCGCTGGTCGGATCATCTTTGACAAGAAGTATTTCCGGAGAACCTATTGGGATGATTACCTCATATTCGAAGACACGGCTCGTATTCGTCGCTGTAATCGTTATGGTAATAGGCGCCCAGCGATCCAGAGCGTCCGGAGCGATATCGAACTGTATCGGCGTTGGGGTGACGACCTCATTTGGTTCGACATTACCTAAGTTTTGTTCGCCGCCCGTAATCGTCAAATCAGGATTCGAGCATGTTATAGTGAGAATCACATTTTCGGCGGTGGGAGGGAAGAGAAGAACTTCGTTATAAACTTGAAATGTCATCTCTACGCGTTCGCTGATTTCAGGCCAACCGTCTCCATCACCACTGCTTCCGCCGATACCGTTTTCATACCAGTCAAGATTCTGCAGTGTGAAGTTCGGATCCAATCCCGGGCCGATGCCGTGATGACCGAAACAGGTATAGATGGTTTCGCTGTGAGGAGTGCCGTTGGAAAGATCCCCGTCATCGTCATCGGTTTCCAGCACTTCAACCAGATAATCGAAGAAATTATCCGCATGGCCATAGCGAGAATAATGCGCCAAAGAATCGGCAATGTTTGCGCCCAACGCCATACGGATGCGCCAAAGCGCACCGGAAATGAAAGGACTGTCTCGGTGCACTTCGCCCTGCCAACTCTCCGGAAAATGCATATCGTTATACAGATTCCTCATGTAGCGATTCGGGCTTCCGTTATAAAGTCCGCCTTCACCCATCAGAGGTTCATCCGTAATCGTGCAGGCGAAATAATCCGACCACGCTTCATTCATCGCACCGGGTTGCCCGGAATAAGGAAGCGAATAGCCTTGATAAATTTTTCCGGTTACGCCATGAGTAAATTCATGATAGATGACATCACAATACATCGCGAGGTTTTCAAAGGTGATTCCTCCGGAACCGTAAGAACAGCCTACGCCGTTCCAGAAAGCGTTATCGTAATTCGTCCCGTAATTGACCGTCACCGGCATCGAGTAATCTAATCCCGTGAATCCCGGATCAATAACTTTGTACCATTGATGGATGAAGCGCATATGGTAGTAAGCGTTCATCTCTTCGCGAGTTGCGTTTTCGGTTGTCCATGTCCAACTGAAAGGAGTGAATGGCGGTTCGAGAGTAAGTTCCATTTCACCATCAGCAGCATCTTCATTTGCAACATCGCAGAAAGGACCCTCTAATCGCGTGTCGAGGAAAGCATCTCCAGTAACATCATGCGAGAAATTCCCGTCTAAATCCGAAAGAACTTCGACGCTGTTAATAATGATGCTTTCTTGGGTAAACGCGGCTGTGTCGGTCGGGCTCGAATTGTAAGGATACCAGAACTGTCCCTGCATCACGCCGGAAACCAAATCAGTTTGAATGCCCGACCAGTCCATCAGGACGTCTCCTGTGGCGGCGTCCACAATCCCTTCCCAGCGAGCATGAGGAGCGTCACCGGCAAGCCGTATCCACCAGACCGGACGCAATCCGTGCAGAGCTCTGTCCGGGAAGAGAGCGGCAAAGGATTCCTTCGGAGAAACCGGCCAATCCTGTTGCCCGATTTTATCCTGCAGCTTCCGAGCCGCTATAGTAAGGGGAAGATTTGCTTCCGAGAGCGGCGGCCAGTTCGAGTACGTGCGCAATCCCCAGCGCATCACTTCGCCTCGGGAGTTCAGCGTGATATCTCCGCGCGAAGATAACACGGGTTTACCATCGCGCGTTTCTTGAAACAGCGCTTTCCATTTTCCTAAGACATATTGACTCTTGAGCAGCTCAAGATTCACATTCGGTTCTCCGTAGAGAGCCGCCATTTGCAGCAGGAAAGCGTGAGTCTGTGTTTGGCGCGTTTCATCATCCGCTTGCGGTGAAACCAATGCGATAGGAGGCCCGTAAGCGGTTAGAGGTGTGCTGTGATCATCGTTCCAGATACCTTGCCAGCCCGTGAGCGTTCCGCGCGCGGATTGCTCCCATAGCGGTGCATCGTGCAGTGTTCCCGCGTCCAGTTCGCCCGGCCAATTATAGGCACCGGCTGCAAATCCTATGGGAACGATTAATACGCACATGAGGAGCCAAAGACATGTTTTCGCAAACATTGTTATATCCTTTCGAATCGAGTTAATCAACGATAGAAGAAGAGTCCGAGACGCACCAGATGACAGAACGCTTCCTGAGCGTCAACTCGCCGTTCTCCGATTCGGTTCCCTCCGTTGTCATAAATCGGAATATAGTCGTCCGGTGTCCATGAATAAAACTGGTACCGGTATTCCAGCCGGAATCCAAGGCCGTCTTTCCCCCATTTAACTCCCGCGCCAAGATTCAGCAGATTCCGACCCTCTTGTGACGCTGTGAGAATTGAATGATTCAGTGGAATATCGAGCGCTGTTCCGCCTCCAATCAGCAGAAAAGGCGTTGTGCCTTTGATTTGTACCGGATGGAGTAGAACATTCATCGATACCTGATAGGCGGATTTATATGGGTGCCAAACGCTGTCGCTTTTCGCCGCATTCGGAAATGTAAAATCTGCTTCTCCTTCGATTCCCGCAAATGGCAGGACAGTGTAACCACCTAACAGGGATAGTTGCAGCATCCGACGCGACGAATTATCGCTCTGTTTCACACTTTGAAACGTCATCCCACCGCCGAATTCCCAGGCGCGCTCCCGCGGTCGGTATTCCCCTTTAATATCGAATCGGGGAGGCGGGCGAAACCAGATGCTTTCGATTTCCCGTTTCTCATAGACCTGCAGGCGAGGCAGCGGTTGATGGCGTTCATTCCAATCAGCCATAAAAACAGCCGTCGAATCTACGCGAACAATCGCCCCGGGGATGAGTTTACCATTCTTGAGGCGCAAATAGTCCTGTGCGAAGGCGATTTGCCCCAAGCATAGAAACATCAGCAGAGCGATCAGTCCCTTTTTTCCCATCACAGATGTCCTCTCTTAAGCTGTTCAATAGTTGCAAGCGTATCGTAATAATTTACAGAAAATCTCTCTTAATCGCAACCTGAACCGATTCCAGCAAATTAAAGTGACATTTCCCTCCAAACAATCCGGATTTTCCATAAAAAAATTCCTGCTCAAGCCAAGATAATTCTTGTTTTGCTTAATTATATATATTATATTTTAACATCTGTCCAAAGTGAGAAATCCTCGTGCTTAAGCTACGAAAACTCAAATTGAAAGCTATTCCCTCGGAGAATAATTCCTTTCCCTTGTCCCTTGAGCTGCCCGATGAGAACTTCTTGACCATTATCGGGAGAAATGCCAGTGGCAAGACCTTGTTTGTTAAAATATTACGAAACCTGTTGAGTGCTGAAAGGCGGTCTGGCGCGTGGAGTTCGCATTTCGAGAGCGCGAAACTCAATCTCAGCTTGGGTCAAGAATCCTATATCATCCGTGAGGATTTCACGACAGGAAAAAGAGAATCCTGGGCGGTTGTTGATGGCAACGACGGACTTCAGGGAACCTCTTTTACCATGGAAGTAGATGGTGAAAATGGCAGAGAGAATCTATTTTTCTGGCAAGGTCTGGATGATGCGCTGATTTCTCAGACATTTCTGGTGATTGACGGTAATGTCGATGTTCAGTTTGATTCTGAATTGCGAAAGAACCTCGAACAGCTTGTCGTGCATCCGTGGATAGCAGCGCTCGCGCGTGCCCGGCACCGATTGAACAGCCTTGTCGCCTCTTCGGAAGGAGAGGGATTGCTAAGCAACGCAGAAGCCGACCTTGCCCGTGCGGAAGAACGGTTGGCGAAATTTACGGAGGCATATCGGACGATAGAGGATAATATAGCTCGGCGCGGCTTTCTGGAAGCTCAAATCGTACAGCAAATGGACGAACTCCGCCGACTGCAGCAGCAGCGCAATCAATTCGAACATCGTAAACGTCTTCAGGAACGACTCAAAATTTTGAGGAACTGGCTGGACGAAGTGGCGGAGGAACGTCAGGGAGTCGAGGAACTTCGAGCGCAGCATGTCGAGATTCTGAATCACTTTGAAGAAAGCCATCGTCCTTTCCGCGCACTTCCGGAGAATTTTGGAGAATCGCTGACGGAAATTGCAGACTTGCTGCGGCAGCGACAGACACTTTCGATTCGCATCGACGAGCTTGCCGAGGCACGGACGAATGCGGAAGAGGAGCTTGAGGTATTACGAGAAAGAAAGCAGCAGCTTGAGCAGGGAGCGAATGTCGAGGCTCCGGTCACCACTAACGAACGCGCCGCCGAAATCAAGAAACATCTTAGAAACTTGCGTCAAATCCGCAGTGAACTCGAAGAAAAACGCGACGTAAAGCGCCAGCATCTCCAAGAAGAATTGGGGAATGACTATGATGACTGGGAAGACTTGTGCGATAAAACGCAGCATCTTGCAGATCTTCAGAAACTGCAGCAGGATGCCATTGCCCGACGAGACGAGATTGAAAAGCGATGGCTGACACTGCAGGAGGAGGAACGAGAACAGATACGTAGCTGTGAAATCGAGTTTCCGAATTTCGACGACCTGCCGGAATTCCCCGAGGAAGACTTGGACAGGTTTTACAACACACGCAACGAGCTTCGAGATGCTGAACGCCGCATGGTGGAGAGTCAGCGACAGGTTGCTGGTTTTCATCGCAATCCGCGAATCTTTGCTGTGGGAGGTGTTGCATTTGTAACGGCACTTGTAGGTTTCTGTTTGGGATTGATTTTAGCGGATTGGGCGGTCGGGCTTTTTGCTTCGCTGGTCAGCAGTGGCGCGTTGTTGACGATTTTCGGTAGAGCGTTGGCTTTTCCATCTCGAGTGCGAAAGAAATTGGAAATCGATCTGCAAAATCACAAAGAACATTGGAAAAGCATTTTAATTTCGAAAGACCAACTGGAACGCGGACTCAGAACGCTGTCGAATTACCCCGACTTTGCTTCAGCGAAACAGGCCTTTCAGGACTATAACACGCGCAAGAGAAAATTGCTGAGACTTCACAACAGTCTCGCCGCCTGCGAACATGAAGCGTCAATGCTCCCGCAAGTGGATAAAATCAAAGAGGAAATCGCGTCCCTGCTTGTCGCACTGCCTGAAAAACTTCGCGCCGTATCCCCCGAACAACTCCTGCAGAATCTGGACCTCTACGTGCGAGTACAACGTGAAATAGAAGACATCGAATCACGTCTGAGAGATTACGAATCCGAAGGCGAGGTCTATCGCGAAATTCAGCGACTTTCGGCGGAACTGAGCGAGATGGAAGCTCGGGAACTCAGTCAGAGTCAAGACCGGGAACAGCTTGCTCAGGAACTCGCGGAGCTGGCCGAAAGAGAACGACAGTTTCAGGCGGAATTGACGGAAGATCATCTGTCGGGCTATCGAGAAGAAATCGAAGAACTGGATAGAAAAATCCGGCAACTGTCATCGGAACATGCGGCATTCATCCGTGGAGAAGACCCGATTCTGCTTTCAGAAAAATGGGAAGAGATGGTCGTTCTGCGGTCGAAACTGCGAGAGATTCGTGACCGTCTGTCGGCATGTCCGACGATTGAAGAACTCAAGAGTCGAGAGCATATCCTGAAAACGGAATTGGATCCTCTTCAGTCCGAGTACTCCAACATCGTTGTGGATAAAGATATGGATTTAGAGCGGTTCGATGTGGAGTTCAATGAGCTGAAGAACGAAATCGAGCAGCTCAAAGACTCTCGCGATGCTCTCCCTGATTCGATTGAGGAATTTGGATATGCGGCTGAAGATTCCGAGGAATCCTTATCCGCGCAGCTCGAAGAGCGTCGTCAGGACTATCAGGAGCTTAGCGCAGAACGCGATAGGCTTGAAACGGATATCACGCAAATCGAACAGGAAATCGCGCACCGCCGGGAAACATTGCCGCAGAGAGTGCTCTCAACGGCGAAAGAGTTTTTAGGGCGTTTGACGAAAGGAAAATTGCGGGAGATTCTTGTCGAATCGGATGAGCGATTTGCTGTGCGGGAGGCGTCCGGACGCAAGTTCGCGATGGAAAATCTGTCGGGCGGGGAGCGCGATTTGGTAATGCTGGCGCTTAGGATAGCGATGATAAACGAAATGGGAGACTTGGCTCCTCCCATTGTATTCGATGATCCTTTTACTCGATTGGATTCCGAAAATCTGTCCCAAGTGCGGGAACTTCTAACCGCCTTCTCACAGCGGCATCAGGTGATTCTCCTGACCCGCGATTCGCGTTATCGTGACTGGGGACATGCGATTTCTCTTGATAAATCCTAATCATTTAAAGCGAGTACTACGGCAAGCGGATGAACTTGACAATGTGCGCAAAAATGAATATATTTTTATGGTTTCCCACCTTCTGTTAATATCCGGTCATATTCGGATGCGCGGCCGGGATCGATGCGCTTTAGCGTTTTAAGGCCGTTGGCATATCCCACACGAACCAACATTTCCCCAAATTCTTGATAGTTTGTTTCTAAAAACGTATTCTGGACACCCACAGGAACTTTTTCCAATTTTACCAGCGCGTAATACAAATAGTCTTTGGCTGTCGGGTAGTCGTTTTTCTTGTAGAAATACTGTCCCGTGGACCAGAAGAAAGTCATTTCACGGGGAATAGTGTTGTCCGTGCTGACATAAGCCCGCAGAAGATCATTGCGCTTATCCCATCCGTACACAAAGATAGAGCGATTGCTCTGAAGGATAACATCCCGCGCCTTGTCGAAATAGCGCTGTCCGCCAAGTTTCTCAAGTTTATCATACTCAAGCCCATAGACCATCCAGAGATAGAATTCGATCATCGATATCAAGGGAGAGTATTCGTTTTCCTGAAACTGATACCCCGCAGCCAGACTGAAATCCCAGCGTCGATCTTCATAATGCGCGTTCGCGTCCGCTAAATTTGTGACGATAAGGCTGGCTTTGTATTTATCTTCGGGCGGGCCGGGGATGTAGTCCGTGAAATAAATGCTGATCCGTACATTCAAATCATACCGATATTCATTGCTCCCCCATCGTTTCCGTGCCAGATAATCCTGTAGCTTTGTATCCAGGCCTTCAAGCTTCGTTTGAGCTTCCTGAGGGACCTGATCGACATTTACCAGCACTTCCGGAACTAACCGTTGCCCGAAAGCTCCCAGAGGCACAAGAAGCCATGAGAAGAGCAGCACCATCGGGATGATCAAATTCCGCCGCGGCATGGCGTTAGCGTGCCCGGTATAGGAGTTGATTGTTTCTCGATTTTCGAAATAGCGTTTTTGTTTCATTTTTCGTGCCGTTTTCTCTGAAAGATATAACAAATTATCGAAGTTTTCACGCAAAGTCAAGCCGGATGCACAGCCTGAAAATTTTGGCGGGGCTACTTTTTCTTGCTGGATATGTTGCCGCATCTCAGGCGGCGTTTGAAAAGAACACTGGTGGCCCCCGCTCGGCTGGCCTTGGCGGAGGGGGAGTGGCGCTTGCCGGAGATGCGTGGTGCGCCGATAGAAATCCTGCCTTGCTCGCGGAAAAATCTCCTCGTATCGGTATAGCATGGCAGCGGCTCTTTGACCTGCCCGAAATGTCTCACCTGCATCTGTCCGGAAATTTCAAAATCTCCGATTTTACCGCAGGTGTAGGTATCGATCAGTTCGGCGGGAAGCTCTACCGCGAAACATCCTTGATGGTATCGCTGGCAAGGTCATTTTCGCATGTCCTGTCGGCTGGCGCTCAGGTTTCGGTGAATCAGGTCGCCATTCAACATTACGGCGATGCAGCCGCCTTTGGAGCGGTTCTTGGACTATCTTGCCAGCCGATTCCTGAATTGACCGCCGCTGCTGTATGGCGCAATTTCCCACGCTCAGAACTTGGCCGCTGGAATTCGCAAATGCCGGAAGCGCTGCATCTGGGACTGGCGCTGAGGCTGCCTCGCGGCAATTTCGTGCTGGATATCGTAGAAGAATCGCGATTCCAAACCGAGTACCGATTTGGTGCGGAAGCGCCGGTTTTACCACAGCTTACTTTCCGCGTGGGTTCATCTTTTGAACCCGTCCGTCCGTCTGTGGGTTTCACTGTGAACGTCCAGCGCTGGAATTTTCATTACGCAGGCGATTTGCACCCCGAGCTCGGACCATCGCATTCCTTGGGGCTTGAGGTGACCGGGTGGTAGCGGTTATATGGATTTTACTGTTCTTTGGCACAACCGTAGCTGCAGCTTCGCCCCTTGAAGACTATCTTGAAGGGGATACTGAAACAGGTGAGCGTTCGGCAGCAATTGAGGAACAGCTTTCCGCGCCACTTGACTTGAATCAAGTAAGCCGCGAGGAGCTATTTTCACTACCTTGGCTAACAAGAAACACGGCGGCGGCAATTCTTCGGGAACGCAGTCAGCTTGGAGGTTTTCGGTATTTTGAGCAGATTGAAGGAATTCCGGAAATTTCAAAAGAGGAAATATCCTTATTACGGCAGTTTACCATTATAGGTGCACTTCCTGACCATCCGTTTCGTGGAAATGCCCGAATAAGTGGTAGCGGGCAACACGGCCATGCAGAGCCGCTAATTCCACAGCAGCTCTCTGGCGAATCGCGAGCGCGATTCCACACTGAATCGGGAGCGCATGGATTTGTGCTGTCGCGGCATCCATCGGAATCACTGGCGCTTTCTGAGTTTACATCTGCAGGTCTGGAATTTCGCTGGCCTTCAATGCGCCTGCTTTTAGGTGATTATCAAGCGGAATTCGGTACAGGGCTTGTTTTCGCCGCTTCATGGGGACAGGAGATCGGAAGAG
>CAZADO010000133.1:0-10531 GCA_964483885.1 uncultured Alphaproteobacteria bacterium
GCCAGAACAGTCGCCTGCGGCTGTGATATCGCTGTCGCAACCCACTGGTTGATTTCGTCGATTAATCGCTCTCGTTGAGTCTGAAGCGAGAGACTCTTCGTAGCAAGCTCGCGCTGCTGCGGAGCGGATGATTCACTTGCCTCTTCACTGAAAAGCTTTTCATGGCAGTGCCAGATTTTCAGATCGCAAATAGCGAGTTTATCGACCAGACTGCCGAGTGTTTCGGCCATGAAGGAACTCCTTCGGATATTATGAATCCACCGTTAGCGGTGTCTTCACTTTCTCTAAAATCTTTTGAGGACGGACAGTCGGTGATATGTGGACGGGCTTCGTTTTGCGTACGATTTTTATAAGTGTATCGCAAATGTAATCCACCTGATCCTCTTTTAATTGTGGAGACGAAGGAAGATTGATGCCTCGCTTGGACAGGTTTTCAGTCACAGGCAGATGAATCGTCGGATCATGATAAATAGGCATTTTGTAGACCGGGAAGAAGAAGGGGCGTGTGTCGATTCCCGCTTCGCCAAGTCTTGCCCGCACTTCATCGCGTCGGGGAACCAAGGCTGAAAACATCCAGCAAACATCATCCGCCCAATCCAAAGGACGTGCCAATTCAATTTCCGGAGTATGCGTTAGTCGCTCGGTGTACCAGCGGGATAGGCGTTTTTTAACCGCGAGAATTTCATGCGCGCGCTCGAGTTGAGCAAGACCGATAGCTGCGGTCAAGTTTGTCATCCGGTAGTTATATCCAAGCAAATCGTGCCAGTAGGTAACGGTGGGGCTGACTCCCTGTCCGCGATAACGAGAAATGAGCTCGGCAAGTTCGTCGTCATTGGTCGTGACGATACCGCCTTCTCCAGTCGTCAAGATTTTATTGCCGAAAAAACTGAACGCGCCGACAGTTCCAATGCTTCCCACCGGGCGACCCAGTACTCGCGCACCATGAGCTTCGGCGGCATCTTCCACAACCCAGAGTCCATATTTTTGCGCGAGAGGAAGAATGCGATTCATGCGCGCGGGACGACCGTAAAGATGTACCGCGATGATTCCTCGGGTTCGTTTCGTGAGATGCTTCTCGATATCATCCGGATCTATCGTCCACGATTCGGCATCCGAGTCCACGAAAACAGGTGTGGCTCCCGTATAGGCGACGGCGTTTGCTGTGGCGACATACGTCAGTGCTGGGACGATAACTTCATCACCGGGCTTAGTACCAAGAGATAGAAGTGCCAGATGAAGCGCTGTTGTTCCACTGCACGTCGCGAGAGCATGGCGTGTTCTTACCCACTTCGCGAAGGAACTCTCGAACTGGACAAGGTAGTCGCCTTTTGAAGAAATCCAACCTGAGCGAAAGGCTTTCAGGAGATAGTCTTCTTCTAATTGAGTAATATCAGGTTCGTAAACAGGGATCATAGCGATACGCCGTTTTAATTTTTCACGAAAGAAGATGGAAGGCCATGCAATAGATTTATAACAGGTCTTTCCTTAAATCGCTATGGAAATCGGCAAAGGTTGTGCCACAGTTCGTGACCGAGTGATGTAGTTGTATTTCGGTAATATCGGCGGGGAAAGAGGGGAAAGTTCGGGGTGGGAATCGCCCAGAAAATGCCTACTTCTTTGCGCGGATTATGGAAGAATTGATAAGCGTGTGGCAACGAATCTATAAATCTCTCTATAGATTAATCGTTACGTAATCGTGGTGTAACTTTAGACAAGTGCGTTAGTGAGAAACAAGAGACAGGATTACAAATCGACATTATCACGCCGCCGAAAGAAGCACAAGCTCGAAGAGGGTCTGAAATTTGCAGGGTTGATGGAAGGATTTTATGAGAAGTATATTGACGTGCTGTTGCGGTCTAATGAAATCATACAAGAAATCTAAATTATTTGGGAGGAGTCTATGAGCGAATTTAAAGAAAACATGCGCTATATCACTGAAGCGGTGATAGATCAGGCAATGGTTCAGAGTTATGCGGAATTGGTGGGAGATAAAAATCCTCTGCATCTGGACAAGGAATTCGCCGCCAGAACGAAATTCCGGAAGCCCATCGCGCACGGCGGGATTCTATTCGGATTGATATCTCGGATTTTGGGAATGGAGTTTCCGGGACAAGGAACCGTGTACCTTTCCCAGCAGATCAATTTCCAAAGACCTGTTTATATCGGTGAGAAGGTTACGTTTGATTTGAGGATTTCAGAGATACTTCCAAAGGACGGCGCACAAATCAATATCCAAGTGATGAACGAAACCGGTGAAGCTGTCGCGGATGGTACGGCAAGTATTAAGCTGCCGAACTGGTGTCTGCTTCAAAAACAAGAACCGGAACTGACGTAAGTCAGCAGAAAAAACACTTGCAAGAGCGCGCACATCAGGCGCTGTAGCTGGAGGGAATTATGTACGACGAGCTAAACTTTGCGGAAAAGGGAAAGCATGTCACTCTGTACCCTTATATCGTTTTCGTGAATCCGTGCAATATGCATCTTAAGAATCATCTGATTGTCAGCGAATTCTGCTGGCTGCATGGCGGCATTAAAACAGTCATCGGTAACTTCATTCACATCTCCTATTATTCAAGTATTGCCGGTGGAGGCTTGTGCATTTTTGAAGATTTTGTAGGCCTCAGCGCAGGAGCTCGAATCATTACCGGTTCCGAGCTTATCCATGGAGAAGGCTTGACAAATCCGGCCGTTCCGCGGGAATTCCGGGCGGTGACGAGGTCGTTTGTTCATCTTGAGAAGCACGTCTTTCTTGCATCTGACGTAGTCGTTCATCCCGGTGTCACGATTGGTGAGGGTGCTGTGATCGGTTCGAATTCCGTTGTGACCAAAGATATCGAACCATGGACAATCAATGTCGGAATCCCGGCAAAACCTGTTGGCAAGCGGCCGTCCGAAAAGATGAATCGGTTGGAGGATGAGCTCTACCGCAAGAGCGGCGTTCAACCTTTCAATCCGAATGAATTCCTGCCGCTGAAGGTTGCGCAGAAATCGATTCCGGATATCGAGCTTCTTAAAATAACTGCCACACCCTAAGAGACGGGAAGACTAATTTTATAATAGGAAAAGGGCTCGACCGAAATGGTCGAGCCCTTTTTGATATCCGATTAATCCCGAAGGATTAGAGTCAGATTTACTTTGCAGTGCTCCAGGAAGTCTTCGCGGACTGGAGCTTCATACCCTTCTGCAGTTCTTCCTTGTTGATCTTCACAGGCCAGACGCCTTCCGTCGGAGTCCAAGGTTCGCCAAATTTATGATCGGCTACCTTGTTGTAATCAGCATAACGCACCGGACCGATATCGGTCGGAATCGTCATCATCGGCGGCGCAGTTGTCGGATCACAGGCACCTGCAACAACGTACATAGCCTTCGCTTCTGTCGTGAGGACATCCTGATACGGTGGCTTAACACAGCTGGCAATTAGCGAGAAGTCGCCCGGCCATGCCGGATCAGCCATATCCGCTGCACGATAGACATCAAAGCAGCACGCAACCGTGCCGTCCCAATTGAGTTCGACATTGCCCGTACCATCTTCGAGAACCGTCAGGTCACTCGGGTCAACGAGACCACACTCGACAGCACGTAGAATCAGATCACTGTGAGGTAGAAGCGGATCATCATTGAAGTGCGCCGTGTCGATGCCCCAAGAACCGCTGCCGGGGGTTTCATCCGGTGTAAAGATATACGTGCGATAGTCAGGATAGACGGTACCACTCGGACCGTCATCGTCATACGCAACACCTTCATAATATGTATCTGCACCATCAAGGTTACGCATGGCAATATAGAAGTCGCCTTCGGTAATCTCGATGCACGGGCAGAACTTCACATAGTACCAGCTATTGAAGGACGTGTCGTCACAAGCATCAACGCCGAGGTTCCAGCACATACCGGTTTCATCCGGACCATAGAGCAGCGTGCCGGGATGATTGTCAGTACCATTGTCATCATAGACTTCGAAAACCATATCCTGATGGTCATCATCCGGCCAGTTGTCCGGAGCTTTGAAGTGCGCGCCGCCGAGGTAGTACGGATACGAAGGCGGTGTGAAACGAACGGCCCAGCGTGCCCACCATGAGTAGTAGTATGTAACGTACCAGTCACCACCACTGTCATAGACGATTTCAGTTGGTGCGCTCATGATATCTACATTGTAGTAATCCGTCGGTGCCGTCGCCGGTAGGTAGGTCGTCAGACCCGAACCGGCTGGATCGGTTGCGGCGAAGTAGTAGTTGTAGCGGCAGCAGCTCGTCAGATCCGTAATCGTGGCTTCATACAGATCGTTGTACTCACATCCAACAACAGCGGCCATCGCCGTTGAACTCCAAGCTACATCCTGCTCAGCTTTGTAATACAGTGTTACGGTCATAGCGTCACTATTCGGATCCATGACATGCGCTGTGAAATGAACGAAGTCATCCGTTACATCGCAGTGATGTTCGTGTTCGATATCCGGGGGAAGCTGCGGTAGGCTATCAACCTTGATGTCATCAAGGAACCAACTGTCTGCATAGGCACCCGCGTACAGATAAGCAAGTACGATGCTGTCGGAAACGCTATTGATATAGTGCGGTCCCTCTACGACAAAGCCGCCTTCCGTAGTCGGTGGAATCTCGTCAACCAAATAGAAGTACGAGCAGTCCGGAGCTGTCCAGTAGAAGGCATGGTAGTAATAGTCAGCGCCAAACCGGGTTTCGTTCATCCAGGTGACTTTAGCGCCCACACCCGGATTCGATAGAGGATCGCAATAGATCCAGTCAATCACGAAACTGTCAGCAACCGAATACTGGTGCCCCATATTGCCGTCCATGCTGGCATAACCACCCTGGAAATACGCCCATGTTTGATCGTCGAGCGTGGAGTCACGCTGAATCCACCAGCTGCCAACCAGAGTATCTGGCGATTGATAGAAGTTTTCAAGCCAGTGACCTGTCCAACCAATACCCGAGAGGGTGATGGTGTCGGTCGTCGCGCTCAAGCCTGTGTGCGTGACAACGAGATCACCAAAGCGATCACCGTCCGTACTCGTCTCAAATGTGATATCGATGAACTCTTCCGTGCCGGATGAGATATAATACGGAAGAGTATTTCCCGTCCAGTAAAAGTCCGGATTTGAGGATGTAATCGCGGTAACCGTGTCGATATCGCTACCGATATTCTTCAGAGAAACATTCTCAAATGTAATCGGTTCCGGATTTCCGTCAAGCCAGTTGATGAGAGCATGACCGTAGAAAATCGATCCCGGAGTAATCTGCAAGGTGGGAGGATTGCCAATGCCGCAATCATCACCGTAAACACGGATCATATTGTAGCCAACGCCTCCGGGGGATCCCCAGAAACTCCAGTGCTCGTACCAAGTCGTTGTGCCGTACCTTATGAAGTTGACGCAACACTCGATACCGGCCGTAGCATCACTCAACAACGATAGATGCTCCGTTTCCATGATTTCGAGGCCGACGAGAAATTCGCCATCCAACGTATCATTGCAATCTGCCAGGCTAACACCGACCCAGCCGTACCCTGAAGGCATGGAAAGCGTCACGTTGCTTCCGGTGTAAAGCGGAGTTCGAGGGCCATAGCAACTTTCGGGCGGCGAACAATCGGCCCCACCGACAAGGGTGTTATCCTCGAAAAGTAAAATTCGAGCCAACTGTGTACTGCCAGCTCCGTAATTGTACATATAGACAATAACAGAGTCGGGAGCGAATCTTGTCGTCGCGGGAAAGAATTTCGCTGCCCACACACCGTTCGTCGGCATACTTGAAAAATAGCCTGCCGCACCACCGTTGTCATTGTAGAGCCATACGTAGTCTCCATACGACAACGTCGCCATAACGGCGATTAGAACAACTGCTAAAAGTGCACGTTTTGTAAACATAAAAACCTCCTAAGAAAATCTACTGCCTCTCTCAACTTTCGTCAATCGAAAAGTTATTCCCAAATTTTTTTCCGAAAAATAGAAACAAGCTTTCAGTGTTCTATATTATGCATTATTAATACATTAGACACGAAATTGCCTCTATGAATGAACTTGTTTTAACAACCTATAACCCTAAAACGTATAAATAACAACGATTTATACTATCATGAGCGGCTGTATTTTGCACGTTCCTCAAACAGATTAAATATAATAGTCCTCTTGCACAAAGTCAACTAAAAATATAGACACCAAATGATTTTTGTTGTTGCAAATAATACAACAAATCAGCGATTAAGTTGTTGTAATTATTATGAGAAATTTCTTTCTCTCTGCTCAAACTCGAATAGAACAAGGTTTCCGTCGAAGATACGCCTCCCTTGGGACTTTAGGGTATTGGCTGGTCCTTTTAATGGCGAAGTGACGTATTACCGACTGTCAGTATGGAATAATCGTGCCAATCCGGTGACTTTCGAACAAATGTTCCGGAATCTCTAAAATCTGCGAAACCTGCAGCTTGTCTAAGACGTTCAAAGAAAAGCTTTCTTCAAAGTGGACTTGACCTATGTTTTCGCGTTCTTGGATTCTCCTGCTGATCGTTTTTCTCTTTAGTTTCCCACGTATAGGATGTGGTTCACGAGATTTTGGAATGGGAATCCTACTGGGTCAGCCGTCCGGTCTGAAGGCAACTTTTGCACTGCAAAAACGTATCCATCTGGATTTTACAGCCGCCTGGTCTTGGAATGATTGGATGCTAGTTATGGGAGATTGCAAATTCGAAGATTACATCAGTCCGTGGTCTTTGTACTGGCGCTGGTATTACGGACTTGGAGTCTATGGTGGCGTTTCAGATAATTCTGACAGAGAAGCTGTTTTGGGTATGAGAGTTCCGATTGGTGTAAGCTATCAATTTCCATATACTTCTCTTGAAGTGTTTGGAGAACTTGTTCCCGCGATGCAATTTATCGAAGAAACGCAGGGACGGTTTCATTGGGGGGTGGGTATCCTTATATGGTTATAGACATCGCTACGAAAGAAAGCTTGATATTCCGCCTAAAAGCGTTATATTCTTCAGTGATTCCCTGAATTAAACGAATAGATTTCTGATAGATAGGTTGAAGATGACACCTCTGGAAAAATTGCTGGCAAATCGCCGGGCTTGGGAAAAAGCTTACCATGATAGGGGAGGGATTCCCACAGGAAAGAAATTCCGCACGACATCTTCGGTTGAAGTCCCGCCGCTTGTCTGGTCTGAAGAGCCCGCGCTTGCCGCTGACTATAATGAGAAGTTAGGTTTTCCCGGTCAGTTTCCTTTTACACGTGGTGTTCATGCGAGCATGTATCGCGGGAAGCTGTGGACAATGCGGCAATTCTCGGGTTTCGCCACGCCGGAGGAAACAAACAGGCGTTATAAGTATTTACTGGAGAGCGGTGGAACAGGTTTATCGGTAGCATTTGATTTGCCGACGCTGATGGGGCGCGACGCGGATGATCCGATGTCCTGCGGAGAGGTTGGAAAGTGCGGAGTCGCTGTCTCATCTCTTAAGGATATGGAGACGCTTTTTCAAGATATTCCGCTGGGCAAGATTACGACGTCGATGACAATTAATGCTCCCGCAGCGATTATCTGGGCGATGTTCATTGCCGCGGCGGAAAATCAGGGATGGAAACGCGCCGAACTTGGCGGAACGATTCAAAACGATATTCTTAAAGAATACATCGCGCAGAAAGAATTTATTTATCCGCCTGAACCGTCTGTGAAGCTTGTCGTGGATACGATTGAATTCGCCACACGAGAAATGCCAAAATGGAATCCGGTTTCCATTAGTGGTTATCATATCCGCGAAGCGGGCAGTACAGCTGTACAGGAATTGGCATTTACACTCGCTGACGGAATGGCCTACGTTGACGCGACGCTCGAACGCGGTCTTGAAATTGATGAATTCGCGCCGCGGCTGAGTCTATTTTTCAATTCCCATCTGGATTTCTTTGAAGAAATCGGAAAATTCCGCGCCGCCCGACGAATCTGGGCGAAGAAAATGCGCGACAAGTACGGCGCGAAAAATGACCGGTCGCTTCTATGCCGTTTCCATACTCAGACAGCGGGATGCAGTCTAACAGCTCAGCAACCGGAAAACAATCTCATGCGCGTAGCCTATCAAGCTCTTGCGGGAGTCTTAGGCGGGACGCAGTCCCTTCACTGCAATTCGATGGATGAAACACTGGCGTTGCCATCGGAGAAGGCGGTGAAATTATCTCTGCGTACACAGCAAATCATCGCGCATGAAATCTTTGCTGGAATGCCGATTGATCCGCTCGGAGGAAGTTATTTTGTCGAGGCGGTCACGGACGCGATGGAAGAAGGCGCGGAAGATTACTTCCGGCGAATCGATGCATTGGGAGGAGTGGTCCCGGCGATTGAAGCAGGCTTCTTCCAGCGGGAAATCGCGAAGGCTGCGTTTACCTATCAGAAAGAAATCGAGAATAACGAGCGGATTATCGTCGGTGTTAATGACTATGTTGAAGACGGCGGACAGCTCGAAATCCCGATTATGAAAATCGAAGAAGATGAAGTCGGGCAGATTCAGAACCGAAAACTGACTGAACTGAAACTACATCGCGATGAAAAACATGTAAAGGAATGTCTGGATAATATCAAAGCCGCCACGGAAAAGGGCGAGAACGTGATGTCGCATTTAATTGATGGAGCACACGCCTACTGTACATTGGGGGAGATGGTAGACGTCATGGCGGAGGTCTATTCGGTGTACGAGGAGCCGGCATTTTTCTAATGACAGATAGATCATGAAGAGTTCAAGAAGCCAATTCCGTACGAACGGAATCGGCTTTTTTCGCGCCCCCTCGCCGAGCCGGATTTAGAGAAATGCGAACTTCTTGACTCACCGAGTTAGTTCATTATGCGTAACCCGGCCGGAATGTATGCTATTGCAAAGAACAACTTGACTTTTATCCCCTCCTCTCGCCGAGACGGGTTCAGCGCAGATAACGATTAACCAAACGATATAGTTATCGCGCGTAATCCGGCCGGAATATAACTTGACTTTTACTGAAAGAATTGATATATTTTAAAGTTTAAGTGAATTTGAATTTGCGCCCGTAGCTCAATCGGATAGAGCAACAGCCTTCTAAGCTGTGGGTTGAAGGTTCGAGTCCTTTCGGGCGCACAGCCTGAAAGGCAGGTCGCCGAATCGGATTTCTTTCTAAGACAGCGATTGATACATGGTGGTTGTAGCTCAGTTGGTTAGAGCGTCTGACTGTGGCTCAGAAGGTCGGGGGTTCAAATCCCCTCAGCCACCCCATTTGGCCCCATCGTCTAACGGTTAGGACATAAGATTTTCGATCTTATAATGGGGGTTCGATTCCCCCTGGGGTCACCACATTCGAATTTTCCGATCAACTTTTTCTAAAAAGAGGTCAGGCTATGTCGAAGAAAATCGCTACTCTTTTAGGAGCGGAAGCCAAGGATCTGCTTGAATACAAGTGTAAGGGTATTTCCAAAAAGGACTTGCATTTGCCCGGTCCTGACTTTGTGGACAGAATTTTTATAAACTCTGACCGTCCCGTGAATGTCCTGAACAATCTCCATCGAATCTTCAACACGGGACGCATGGCGGGTACGGGTTATGTGTCCTTTTTGCCGATTGATCAGGGGATTGAGCATTCCGCGGCGGCTTCGTTTGCACCGAATCCGGCTTATTTTGACCCGGAAAATATTGTCAAGCTTGCAATTGAAGGCGGCTGTAACGGTGTTGCTTCCACATTGGGAGTGCTTGGCATCATGTCGCGTAAATACGCCCACAAGATTCCGTTTATCGTCAAGCTGAATCACAACGAGCTGCTAACGTATCCCAACACCTACGACCAGATCGAATTCGGCAGCGTGGATCAAGCCTTCGAGCTTGGAGCGGCGGCAGTGGGAGCTACGATTTATTATGGTTCCGATGAAAGTGCGCGGCAGATTCAGGAAGTGCGCGAGATGTTCGAGTACGCTCATGAATTAGGAATGGTGACGATACTCTGGGCGTATCTGCGCAATGATGCGTTCAAGACCGCTGAAAAAGACTACCATCTCTCTGCTGATTTGACCGGGCAAGCGAATCATCTGGCGGTTACCATCGAAGCGGATATCGTTAAGCAGAAGCAGCCTGAGAACAATGGCGGTTACCCCGCGCTGAACTTCGGAAAAACGAACAAGAAAGTCTATGGCGAACTTGTGCCGGACCATCCGATTGAATGGACGCGTTGGCAGGTGGTGAACTGTTATATGGGACGCATCGGTTTGATTAATTCGGGAGGCGCTTCCGGGAAGAACGATTTAGCACAGGCGGTCAGAACAGCCGTAATTAACAAGCGCGCCGGCGGAATGGGTTTGATTTCCGGACGTAAAGCGTTCCAGAAGCCGATGAAAGATGGTGTCGAACTTCTGAATGCGATTCAGGATGTTTATATGTCGAAAGAGATTACCGTAGCGTGAGGAAATAATGCCGCTTGATTCCAAATTCCTGTCGTTGTTGGCCTGTCCGGTTTCGCATGCTCCCTTGATTGAAGATGGAGATTTCCTTGTTTCGACCGACAGCAAAACAAGGCGGCGCTATC
>CAZADO010000134.1:0-2919 GCA_964483885.1 uncultured Alphaproteobacteria bacterium
ACCGTCATGCTGCATTTTGAAGACTGCAAAGTGCCGAAAAAAAATCTGCTGGGCAAAGAAGGTGAAGGCTTCAAACAGATGCTGACCACGCTCGACGGCGGACGCATTTCCATTGCGGCGATGGCACTCGGACTCGCGGAGGGAGCTTACGAAGCGGCGCTCACCTACGCCAAAGAGCGCAAGCAATTCGGGAAACCTCTGACGAAATTTCAAGCCACGCAATTTAAATTAGCGGATATGCACACGCAAATCGAAGCCGCGCGTCACCTGACGTATCACTCGGCTGTGCTCAAAGATCACGATCGGCCGTTCATTCAGGAATCCGCGATGGCGAAATTGTACGCCAGCGAAATGGCGTCGCGTGTTTGTCTGCAGGCGATTCAAATTCACGGCGGTTACGGCTACACCCGTGACTATCCCGTCGAACGCATGTTCCGCGACAATAAAATTACGGAAATCGGCGAAGGCACGTCCGAGATTCAACGCCTCGTCATCGCCCGCACCATCTTAGGTGAGAAATAGAAGAATCTCCCCCCGTTTACGGGGGGAGATTCTATATCGCCGAGCCGGGTTCAGCATACTCCAGACTGTTTAATCGTCGTACCAATTTGCGTATGCGTAACCCGGCCGGAATGAAAAATACAAAAAATGAAACTTGGCTCTTTCACACTAAGCCTGATTCAAGACGGATTGTTTCATCTGCCCGAGGATACCATTTCCCGGTCAAACGTGAGCATGCGCTCTCGCCTGCTTGTCGGTTTGAACTGTTTGCTCGTGCGCGGGCACGGAAAAACCATACTTATTGACGCAGGCGTCGGCACCAAACCTCGCCGCGATTTCGTAGAGACTTATCGAATGGAATGGCCGCGCCGTCTCGATGCGGAGCTCAAAGCGTTAAACATTTCCAGTGACGATATAGACATCGTTATTCTCACGCATCTGCACTGGGATCATGCCGGCGGAGCGACTCGTTTAAATAATGAAGGAGTCGTGGAGCCTGCATTTCCACGGGCGCGTTATTTCGTGCAGACGCGAGAATGGGAAGCCGCGATGAAAGCGCCGCCCGATGATGACAGCTACCTGCATGAAGATTTCGCTGTCTTGAAAGATGCAGGAGCTTTGACACTACTCGATGGCAACAGCGACGTGGCACTCGGCATAGACGTTCGACTGACCGGCGGACACTCGCCCGGCCATCAAATTGTTCTTATCGGAAATCCTGACGAATCGCGCGCCGCTTTCTTCGGAGACCTGATTCCGACCGGCGCTATGCTTGCACCGGAAACGGTGATGAGTTACGACACCGAACCGGACATCCTGACGCATGAGAAACACAAAATTCTACGGGAAGCATTCGAGAATCACTGGCTGCTTATTTTCCAGCATGCTCCACGACAGCGAGCGGGTTACTTGGCGGCAACCGATAAGGTGTCCGCAATTGAATGGATTTCTCTTTGAAATGAACCGGAGGTACAGAACGTGAACAAGAGATCAACAAAGATGGCTATTCTTATCGGAGAAATTCTCGGCTTTTCTTTAGTCATTCTAATGTTATGGTTCGATGAGATTTTCGACTTGCCTCATGTTCTATTTGGCGCAGCCGCGACTCCGATCAACTGGGTTGAAAGCGTAATCGAAACTGTTTTCGTGACGATTCTATGCTGGTTTGTTATTAGCCGAAGCACGCGTTCATTACGGCGAATCAGATATCTGGAGGGTTTCCTGCCGGTCTGCTCTTTCTGCAACCGCATTCAACTGGATGGTGCGTGGATACCGATTGACCAGTACCTCAGTCAACACACGGGACTTCGAATCTCGCATGGCTTGTGCCCTGAATGCGAACTCGAAAGATACGGATAGGCTTAAATAGAGGGAAGCGTACTTCAATTAATAGCAGGAAAGAAAAATCTCTGTGAACGCTCTGCAACATCCACGTTCGCGGTTAGTCTTGATACTATTTTTAATCGCGATTCATTCCTTTCTGGTCGGAATCGGTTTGATTATCCGGCCGGGTACATTAATGTTGCTTTTTGGTTTTGATCCTTGTTATGAGCGCTTCTTTCCCACTCAGGGAGGCGTTTTCCATGTGGTTATGGCAGTAGGATACACGATGGCGGCCCTGCGCATCAACGACTATCGATGTCTGATTATATTCTCGATTATCGTTAAAAGCATCGCGGCGGTTTATCTGTTCATCTATTATGCGTTGGTAGATTCGATTTGGATTGTGCTCGTTTCCGGAATCGGAGATGGCCTCATGGCATTGGCGATTCTGTTCGCATTGCTTTCATTCGTCAGATACGAGAAGAGTCTGGCAAAATAGCGTCCGACTTAGGACGACGCATAGTGTAAATTAATCGACTTCAATTCGGAGAATAAAGCTGTGGATGCAAGTTTACCGGGAATTGTCGTCACAGGAGCCTCGGGATTTGTCGGGCGGAACTTCGTCGAAACGGTTGCGAATGATTTCCGGTTGTTCTGTCTGGCGCGACGCTCGCCCGAAGAAGTAGGGATTCAAAGAAACGAAAATATACGATGGACTCAAGTCGATATTGCAGATGCCTCATCCCTTGAGGATGTCGCCCAGCGTATTCGACGGCAGGGAGGAGCGGAGTATATCCTCCATCTGGCCGGATATTATGACTTCGACCAGAAGGATAATCCCGAATATACACGAACCAATGTGATTGGAACAAAAAATATTTTGAATCTGGGCGAAGCGCTAAAGATAAAGCATTTCCTATTCGCAAGTTCACTGGCGGCATGCAAATTTTCTTCCAAAGGTGAGACCGTCAACGAACAAACCGCTGCCGCTGCCGATTTCCCCTATGCCAGAAGTAAACGAATCGGGGAAGAATTGATGAAAGAGTATTCCGAAAAATTCCCCTGCTCGATTGTTCGCTTGGCGGCCGTGTATAG
>CAZADO010000135.1:0-3339 GCA_964483885.1 uncultured Alphaproteobacteria bacterium
AGTTCTCCCTGCGCAAGCTCGAGGATTATCCCCACGGCAGAGCGGTTGCCTTTCACATCTGCCAGTTTGATTTCCAACCATCCCTGTGGATTCGTTTCGTTGCGAAAAAGCCGGACGCCCGAACCTGAACCGACAATCAAATCAAGGTCACCGTCCGAATCATAATCCGAGAACGCACAGCCCCAACCATTGAAAGCACGCACTCCAGCCAAGTAGGTCGCGTCTGTGAAATGCCCGCCTTCGTTCAGATAGAGAAACGAACGCAGATTCTCATAGATGGACGTAACATACAAATCAAGATCGCCATCGCCATCCACATCTCCCCACGCCGGATCCGAATGCGTCTCTTCAAATTTGATTCCACGAAACGCTCGTTCATCCTTCCACAGCGAATCCGTCTTGCCGGGATTAACATAGAGCATCGTCTTGTTCGAAAACTCGATATAACGCGGATGTGCAAGATTGGCGCAAATCAAATCAAAGTCGCCGTCATTGTCGAAATCACCCCATTCCGAGCCAATCGTGTGACCGAACCAGCCGTCCATTTCCTCACCGTTTAGATGCAGCTCCGGCGCGACGTTGATAAACTCGCCTCGGGAATTATTCTGAAATAAGAAATTCTCCTGCAGACGATAATTCGAGACGTAGCAATCATTATCGCCGTCCCCATCGAAATCGCACCACGCTACTCCTCGACCGCAGCGAGGTTCGTCAAACGGCGGCGTCATTCCGCGCGCATTTGTTTCGCGGCGAAACGTACTGCCACCTTGATTCATATAGAGAATATCCGGCGTACCGCTGCCCAGCGAGCCGGGTTTTTCATAGTTCGCAACATACAAATCGAGAAATCCATCGTTGTCCGCATCTGCCCATGCAGCACCTTCCGAAGATGATGAATCGCACATCATTCCTGCTTGTTCGGTGGCATCTTCGAACGTGCCGTCTGCGAGCGCATGCCATAATTTGTCTCCGCATTCGCCGCCGCCCGTAGCATAGAAATCGAGCTGACCATCATTGTCATAATCCCCCCAGACACTGCCGGAAGCTCCTGCAGTAATTCCTGCCGTCTCTGTGATGTCAATAAAAATCCCATCATCATTCCGAAGCAGAACCGAACCGGAAAGCAAAAGGTCATCGTCACCATCGTTATCGAAATCTCCCCATGCGACACGCGATTGTCGGTAGCCTTCTAATCCAACTTCCTCAGTAACATCTTGAAAAACCGGCCCGGTGTAATTCAATGCTTCACGCGCCCATTCGACGGGAGTGGTGACGCCGATTGCCCGCAGTGTCGAATCCGCTTTCGGCGTCCAAAAATTGCGCCGGTCGCCCGCGATAAAAGCTTCCGCAAGTGCAAGCTTCGCGCTCGCAGTATCTCCAGCGACAAGATAATTCCACGCACCGAGAACATACAGACCGCAAAGAGTGAAGTCATCTTCCATATCCAAAGGCGACGCGTCGATGCTGCTTTGATATAGCTGCAGAGCGTTTTCGGTTTCACCGTTTTTCCAAAGACTCCAAACAAGGCTCTCGTGCGACGAAAGCCACAACCGCTTTGTTTCATAGCTGCGCTGCATCGGATGTTTGGCTTCAGGGAAATGATAGGTCTCGAATAAGTCGAGAGCTTTTTCGCTCCAATCCTGCGCTTGGGTGGGCAACGTATCCAGACGAACACACCACGCCGCAGCCGTAGAATAGGGAAGAGGGCTTGCAGCTTCTTCAGCAATCCATCGTTCAGCATAAAGAAACAGAGAATCATTTTTCCCTGCGTCTTTGCACGCCGCCAGTAAAAACCGGTACGCCTCATTTCGCCAAAACGACTGCGAGTATTTTTGAGTGAATCTATCGCAGGCTTTAATTTTCTTTTCGGCATCTCGCCAGATAGGATACAAGCTGTCGTAAAACGCTTCTCCCAAAAAATCATAACCGGTCTGGTTTTCGGGAAACAACTGCGTGAGTGAGTCGAGATAAATTGTAAACTGCGCTGTATCGAAAGCCATCTTCGATGACATCGTCAGAATTTCAAGACGATTCTCTTCGGATAAAAATCGTGCTGTTTGTTCGGCTTCTTGTGTAATCGATTTGCAGACTTGCGACGTATCGACGAGTCCTTCTTCAGTCATACCTGACAAACATTCCCACCGCGCTTTCCAAAATTCGATATTGGTCGCATCCTGACTTAAAACACTTTGCCATGCCGCTGCAGCGTGTTCGTATTCGCGCCATGCTTGATACGTCCGCGCGGCTTCCACAAGTGCTGCAACATCTTGCTGGTCTTTCTCGAAGAGGGGCTTTAGAAGATAGATGGCTTCCTCAAAGCGATATTCCCGCCGCAATGTTTTAATTTTATCCAGCGCGACATCATCGAGCGCAAACACGGGCGACATCCAAAGAACGACGATGAAGAATAAAAGCACAAATCTATAGCGATGAATTTGAGGAATCATTATTTTCAAATCTCCTACGATGACTTTTTCTGACGAAAGAACAGAGACGTCCCTTTCTGGAACACATCTCTGTACAAAGGTCTCAAGATGGTTTTAAGCGCAGGTTTTATCGGTTTCCAGTTCGAAGCATAAGCATACTGAATCGATAAAGGAATTTTCACAAGTTCCAATCCCGCCTTATTCGCCATGGTGATAATCGAAGCACGATTGTAGCAATTGATATGTTCCAACGGGCTGACCGCATTGAGGGAATTCTTCGAATACTTGGGCGCTGTCCAATCCGATATTTTCAGTTTACTTTTGATGTTTCCCCCGTCCGGAACGCTGATTTTAAGTAGTCCTTCCGGTTTCAGTGATGTTTTCAAATATCGAAGCGTTTCGAGCGGTTCGGGAAGGTGCTCGAAAACTTGCTCTGTATTGATAAAATCAAATGCGTGATTTGGGATATCGTTCCACGTAATAACCTGAATACCCAGGGACTTCGCGTGTTCGATTTTCGGTATGGACAAGTCTGTACCATAGACATCGCAGCCAAACGCTTTCGCCATCAAACACCATTTGCCCCAGCCCATCCCAAAATCAAAAAACTTCAGCGGACTCGAATTAGCTTTCAAATAGGCAATCAGCATCATAACTTCTTGAGCGCGCAAGGAAGCATTATAAAGGGTTTCCTTTTGCGCACCGGGTTCTTCGGTTGTCTGAGACCGAGTCCATTTTTCGTACAATTCTTTCATCAAAATATCATTCGGGATTTCTTTCTGATAAATCAATCCGCAATGGCTGCATTCATTCAGAACAAATTCTCCATCCTTCAGATACTCAAAGTCAATCCCTCCCTGCGAAGAATAGAAGGATTCCAAATATTCCTTGATAGGTGATTTCAGAAATCCAC
>CAZADO010000136.1:0-4668 GCA_964483885.1 uncultured Alphaproteobacteria bacterium
TCAGTGTTCGATAAAAAGGCAGCACGCCGCTCGCCAATGTCAAATGTCCCACGACTTCCGTACTGTTGCTGACCGCAACGATGGGAACCTGTGGGCGATATTTTGCGACAGCTCGCACCGCCGCGCCGGATGTTGTCGGGCATAAAATCGCCTTCGCGGAAACATCTCTCGCTAATCGCGCCGCAGCCGCTCCAATTGCCGCTTCAATATCCGCATTTCCCGGTGATACATAGAGGGAAGTTGCCGGCTCGCTTCGCGCAAGAGTTTCCGTGGCTCTTGATACTTTATCCATGACCGTGACGGCTTCCACAGGATTCTCTCCGATAGCCGTTTCTTCAGAGAGCATAATCGCATCCGCTCCGATTTCAATCGCATAAGCGATATCGGTCACTTCCGCCCGCGTGGGACGAGGCGAATGCACCATAGACTCCAACATCTGCGTCGCCACCACCGCCGGTTTCGCCGCTTGAATTGCTGTTCGAATGATTTGCGCCTGCACAGCGGGCACTTTTTCGAATTCGATTTCAATCCCCAAATCCCCCCGCGCCACCATCACGCCATCAAACGCTTCGACAATTGATTCCAAATTTTCAATCGCGGCTGGCCGCTCGAGTTTCGCAAGCAGCGGGCGCGTCATGTTCATCTCCGCCATCAAATCGCGCAGCGCATCAGCGTCCGTTGCATTCCCCACGAACGAAAGCGCCAACCAATCCGCTCCAGCTTCCAATGCGCTCTTGGCATCTTCCCGGTCTTTCTTCCCGACAACCGGAAGCGCTTTGCGTATTTTGGGCAGGTTAATTCCTTTGCGGCTGACGACAACTCCACCGACCTGCACGCGGCAGCGTACGAAATCGCTGGACACCGCTTCGACCGTGAGTCGCTTTGTCCCATCATCCATATAAACCGGATCTCCAGCTTCAACATACTTCGAAAATTCCGGAAGCTGAACCGGCCACACATCCGGATTGGACGGTTTATCGGACAGCGTAATTAGTTGTCCCGCCAACAGACGCGCTTGTCCGCCCGGCAATTCTCCTAATCTAATTTTCGGCCCGGCAATGTCCGCCAAAACACCAATCGTCGCCTTCAATTTTTTGCTGACGCTCCGAACGAGTGCGATAGTCTCCGCATGCTGCTCGCGGGTTTCATGCGCGTAATTTAGCCGGAACAGATTCACGCCTGCTTCAATCAGTGCTGCGATGGTCTCTTCACCACGAGATGCCGGCCCTAAGGTAGCAATTATTTTCGTAGCCCGAAAAGCCTTCATACTTCGGCTCCACTTTTAAAATGATTTTCAATTTTCCGAGCGGCAACTTCCGGCGAATCGCTCGAATTGCAATCAATCCAAACCACGCGCTCGTCCCGGCGAAACCATGTGAATTGCCGTTTGACATAATGGCGCACAGCTTTTTGAATATTATCCACCATCTCGTCATAGCCATAGTCGCCGCGCAAATACGGAAAAACCTCCTGATAGCCATGCGTGCGCAGCGCATTCGTGGTTTCGTCGAATCCATATTCCATTAGCCCGCGAACTTCATCCACTAATCCATCACTCAGCATAGTCAATGCGCGCTGATTGACTCGCTCGTAAATCACCGAGCGTTCCATGCGCAAACAATAAAACGCAACCGGATAAGGCAATGGCTCCACCGGGCGCTTGTGCCATTCGGAGAGCGGCGTTCCGGTACGCTGATAAACTTCCAACGCGCGCAACACGCGGCTGGAGTCCTGAGGCATAATATGCGACGCACTTTCCGGATCGACTTTCTGCAGCTCTCCATACAGAGCGTCCGCCCCTTCTTCTTTCAGTCTTTTTCGAAGTGGTTCATAATCGCTTTCGTCATCTTCCGTTTCAAAAAAACCATCCAAAAGCGCGCGAATGTAAAAACCCGAACCGCCCACCACCGTCGGCAAATGCCCGCGCTCGAAAATTTCATCGATCTTTTCTCGCGCTGCTTTCCCGAAATCCCCCGCTGTCCAACGTTCGCTGATGCTTAGTTCATCTACGAAATGATGCGCGACTTGTTCGCGTTGCTTCAGTGTAGGTTTCGCCGTGCCGATTTCCATCTCACGGAAAATCTGCCTGCTATCCGCAGAAATAATTTCCCCCTGGAGCGCAAGCGCCAGGGGGACGGAAACATCGGTCTTTCCCACACCTGTCGGACCGGCTAATATGAGTATTCGCTTCATCGCCACATCCTCCACCTCACGTCGTTCGTTTAAACCGTCGGTCAAGTTCGGCGAGTGTCAAATGCACGATGGTGGGGCGTCCGTGCGGGCAGGTATAGGGAAATTCGGTGGCGAAAAGGTCGTCAATTAATGCGTTCATTTCAGCGGGAGAAAGCGCATCGCCGGTTCGTATCGCGGTATGGCAAGCAAAAGAAGCCGCTAATGCATCCTGCGGTTCCAGCTTCGCTTCGCGCCATTCGCGATATATATCCAAAAGCCCGGTCGCTAAATCCGTTTCGGACGCGCGAGCAAGTCCCGCCGGCACCGCTTCCATCGACCACGCTCTCTGGCCGAATTCGCGCAACACAAAACCTAACTTCACAAGTTCCGGTAAAAGGTCTCGCAGCAGCAGGTCGTCTTCCGGCGAAAGCTCGACCAGCAGCGGAAAAAGAAGCTGCTGCGAATTCATTGTCTGCCCCTGCAGCGCGCGCTTTGCTTTTTCGAAAAGAATGCGTTCATGCGCGGCGTGCTGGTCGATCACTGCCAGCCCCGATTTCACCTGCGAAACGATATACTTGTTGTGAACTTGCCAAATTTGAATGGGCGGAAAGGACGATTCGGTTGTCTTAGTTAGCGGCGCAGGTTGAATCGGAGTCGCACCATCTGAGAATAAATCCTCGTAAGGTTTCAGCGTTTCTCGAATATCTCCCGGCACGGTTGAGCCGCCGCGAAGATCAATCGGATGCGCCGGTCTTTTTTGAAATGGTGTATCGCTTTCGGAAATTACATCTGAATGAAGGTCCCTCAGCGCTTCTCGAACCGCTCTGCGAACAACCGAATGAATCAGCCCTTCGTTATTGAATTTCACTTCTGTCTTGGACGGATGCACATTCACATCGTATGAGCGCGGATCCATCTCCATAAAGAGCACATAAAACGGCCATTCCCCCGGCGGCAGGTACATATCGAGACCAACCTTCACCGCATTATGAACAACACGATGCTGGATACCTCGACGATTCAACAACAAATATTGCTCACCGCGGCTCTTCCGATGCAATTCCGCTTTCCCGATGTAGCCCCAGACACGCAATGGTTCCTGTTCAAACTCCACCGGCAGAAGTTTCTCGATGAAGCCTGTTCCGAACAAATCGGACAAGCGCCCATCGAAATCGGTCGCCGGAAGCTGAAATACCGATGCTTCGTTATGGAAAAGCGACCAGTTGATATCCGGATACGCAACGACAAAACGTTTGAAGGTGGACAGAAGATGTTGAAATTCGGTAGGCGCGCTTTTCAGAAATTTAGCGCGGGCTGGTGTGTTATAGAAAAGAGAATGTACAGCGACGGAACTGCCTTGTGGGCACGCGCAGGGTTCCGTTGCGCTGGCGATGCCGCCTTCGAGTCGAAGCAGCGTCCCCGAAGGCGATTTCTCGGTGCGCGTGCGCACTTCGACAACGCTGACGGATGCAATCGACGGAAGCGCTTCTCCGCGAAAGCCCAGCGAGCGGATTTGAAATAAGTCATCCAGCGTCGAGATTTTGCTCGTTGCGTGACGTTCAAAAGATAGGAGAAGATCATCGCGCTCCATCCCCTGACCGTCATCCACAACTTGAATCAATTCCCGACCCTGACCGCGCAAATGCACCTGAATCCGGCTCGCTCCGGCGTCGATGGAATTCTCGACGAGTTCCTTGAGTACCGATGCTCCCCGTTCGACGACTTCACCGGCGGCAATCTGATTCGCCAGATGTTCAGGCAGGATTTGTATTTTGCCCATCGAGTTTCTCTTGGACAATTCGAAACGCGCTCTTGATAAGTTCGCCGCCTTCTTGCCAAGCTTCCTGCACTTTATTTCTTAGCGCCTTGGCTTTGCGAGCGTCTTCAAGACCGCTCAGGTTAATCAAAACATTCCAACCGCCGCCGACAAGCCCTGTATAAAGCTCCGCCGAGCCAACGCCCGCATCGGACACGCAATTCACGTTGCCTTTCTCGGCAACCAACGGCGCGTCGCGCAGCGCTTCCAAACACGTTTGCATTGTCGTCATGGGAACATCAATCGTTTCCTGCGTGGCCGCCGCGATTTCTGTTTCTTTAGCTTTCGCTTCAGCATCATCTCGCGCAGGCAATTTGTTCGCTACGCGAAAGCGATTGAACGCGGCGGTGTCTTCATCGACAAGCGAGGTTAATCTCGCGCGAGCGGCTTCTGTTCGCGTGCGAACTTCAAGTAGTTCCTGTTCGACGTCCGCGTAAGCTTTCTTGCCAATAGTCAGAGTGCAGACCATCGAAAGTAATGCCGAACCAATCGCGCCGGAAAGCGCTGCCGCACTACCGCCTCCGGGCGCGGGAGCTTTCGACGCGACTTGTTCGATAAAATTCTGTGTCGGCTGATAAATCAATTTCGCCGGGAAATCAACAATTTTTTCGGACATAAAAATTTGCTCTTTTTAGTTTCTATGAAATGGCGTATTCGATTATTTTCTTCTCAGGCACGAA
>CAZADO010000137.1:0-3557 GCA_964483885.1 uncultured Alphaproteobacteria bacterium
AACCCGCTTATTCGTCCGGCCGTTGCCATATTTTTAGGAGTTGTTCTTTTTAGTTTAATGGTCAGCTTTCCAACTTTAACTGTTCGGGAATGCCCGTCTGTTAAAAAAACAACCTTTGCCGGAACCTGATCGGATAAACCAAGTAAATTTGCGGCATAAGCGCCGGAAGGCTGAATTTTCAAATTATCTCTTCCGGCCAAAGCTTGGGCTATACGCTCATAATTAGGAGGGATATCACCAAAACCGGTGTGTTTTCTCGGATAGTCATAAAGGCCGCGAGCCAATCTGCGAATGGTTCCGGATCTGGCCAAACGCCCTAATATCTGATCTATAGCTGCACGACTCCCTAAATCAAGAAAATTGACTGGGGTAAACACCCAACCCCTCTTCTTCCCATATATCCTGCTAACTACTTTATTATCAATAGTTTGTGTCATTTATTGTTCCTTTTCTTGTCAGAAAAAGTATATAGTTTTTCTGACAGAATGTCAAGCGATTTTTATCTGTGGGCTCTGGTCCGCTGGCGAGTGGACATCTTAAAGGACTGGACATTTAGGGATCGCCCTCAGGCGCGCTTAACCTCATATTTCAACTATATTAGATTGTTTATCTGGAGATTTTCCCACCAGAGCCTCAGCGATGGCCATCATTGACTTACTATAAATTGGCCATCGGCCATCCGTAGGTCCGGAGGATGACTTTAGTTTTTCTTAAGTTGTTATCTTTCATAGTGTTATAATGTTGTCCTTTAGGTGTTCATCGGCTGAGGAAGATGAACGAATACGATTTTTTATCATTTCTCATTAATATTAATTTTGGGGCTGAAGTAGCTAAGCCCTAGTGTTTTGTTTGTAAGTACCAATATTTAAGCTGGTTTAGAAGAAATTTATGGTTGCCTCCATTGAATCGCCATTCAGCTTCTTTCAAAAACCAGTAAAAGTGTTCTTTCTTAATGCCATTGTATTTGCGCATTTGACGTTTTGCTTGATTCCAAAAGTTTTCAATCCCATTGATATGATTCTTTTCAAGGGCAAACTTTTCGGAATGATTAATGCGCAGGTGATGAAAGTCTGTGATGTCAAGAGCATTGTAAGATCGAAACGTATCGGTGTAAACAATACTGTCTGGTTTAACTTTGTTCTTGATAATTGGCAACAAAGTTTCAGTCTTTGCATCCGGCACGATTGCTGTAAAGACTTTTCCTCGACGCTTAAGCAGGCCAAAGACGGCAATTTTGCCTTTTGCGCCGCGACCGCGTTGACCTTTACGTTTGCCGCCAAAATAACTTTCATCAGCTTCAACTTCGCCAGAAAGTTCGTAGCTTGGCAACTTGCTAGCGATAAGTTGACGCAAACGCATAAAGAATTTAATGGCTGTATTGGGCTGGATCTCTAGCAGTTCGGCTGCGGCTCGAGCTGTTGTTCCAGCAACAAAATATTCTATTAACCTAATTTGTACATGGGGCTTAAGCCGACTTCTTCGCTTGTACATGTAGCTATTTTAAACCTTCTGTCAATCCTTAGCTACTTCAGCCCCAAAATTAATATTAATTGTGTTAAGGATATTATAAGGTGACTTTAACCCGTTTTTTCCCGGTCCTGAATAAGTACACGCAAAAGATCATTGCCCTGGGCTTCTCTCTTTACGGATTGTATTTAAGGTACGCGGCTTATTCGCAACGGCCCTTGACGCCCGATGAATTGAATCAATTGAACTATACATCAACGCCCGGGATATTGCCGTTTTGGAATAAATATACCGGCGCCGAATTGACCGCCTTCCCGGGCGAATATCTTCTGACCTATCCTTTCGTTCAGATATTCGGGCATAACAAATGGGGTATCGCCATTCCCCATATCGTGGCAACGGTTATCGGATTTTACCTGCTTTATCTTATATGCAACCGGTACATCAAAACCCTGTTTGCCTACTGGATCCCGTTCGCCTTTTTCTGCTTCAACCAGCATTTGATCTATCATTCTTTTGAATTCCGTCCATACGCCGTTCTGCCCACCCTGTCTTTGGCCTGTTTTTATTATTCGCAAAACCTGATCAGCCGCTACGGCCAATTAAGCCGGCTGAAAAAATTCCTCATCGGCTTCTTATACATCGCGACGATCGTCTACCATGCCTATGGAGTCCTCATCGTCTTTTTTTGCCTGTTATTTTTCTTTTTATCAAACCCGGAGACGGAATCATTCGCTTCGCTTTTCAAAAGGCTTTTTCCTTTTTTGGGTGCCGTCGCGCTCGTCGGAGGATCACTGTTTTTTTGGTATGCGACACGGCACGGGAATTTCAGCATGAGGCAGGTTCACGGCGGCGAGTTTCGCACGTTCGACTATTTTCCGAATCCGCTTTCGAATCTCAACAATTTCATCCGGACGGTATTTAACAGGCTCGCTGGATTTAAAAAGATCAAGCCTCTTGTTAACGGGATCCTGATCGCCTTATTGATCCCGAACAGGGATAAATTCAGGCAATTGGGATTCTTTTTGCTGTTGATCATTCTTCCGATCCAGATAAAATTTGTCAGTGACCTTTTCAAGCGCTATTGGTTTCTCGAAAGACAGTTTATTTGGGTCATGCCGTTTTACGCCTTTTTATTAGGCTGGTGCTGGGACTCGATATGCCTTTCCATTGCGAACATACCTTTGATCAGAAAAATTATACCTTCGCATGATCAAAGCGGTTAAGAATATGGACAAACTTTCCGTTATTTTACCGGCTTACAACGAAGAACATTGCATTGAGGCTAATGTGTCCCGCCTCGATCAAAAGTTCAAAAGCCTTACGGTCGATTATGAGATCATTATCGTCAATGACGGCTCGACGGATAATACGCTCGCAAAGGCAAAAGGATGCGCATCCGGGAACATAAGGGTTTTATCGTACTTCCCCAATCGGGGCAAAGGATATGCCGTCCATTACGGCATGCTTAATTCGAGCGGCGCATGCAAGCTTTTTATGGACGCGGACCTGTCTACATCGTTAGATATTTTGGAAAAGGCAGTAGAATTGGTCTGCTCCGGCCAATGCGATGTCCTTATCGGAGACAGAAAGTCGAAGTCGTCTCAACTTAAGATCAAGCAGCCTTTGTACCGGATATTTTTCGGAAGAGGGTTTACATTTATTTCAAGCCTTTTGATCGGCCGTAGGATCAATGATTTCACATGCGGATTCAAAATATACTCAAAGACCGCCGCCGATATCATTTTCACCCGGCAAAGGATCTTCGGTTGGGCCTTTGACGCCGAACTCATCTATATTGCGAGCCTTCACAATTTAAGAATTTATGAAATTCCCGTTACCTGGAGCCATCACGGCAACTCCAAAGTCCGCCTCCTAAGAGACATTGCCCGTTCCCTGCGCAGTCTAATCACCATGCGTATCAATGCCTTAAAAGGCCTTTATAAATAAGTTTTTACGACCGTTAAACGATCAGAAAATAACATTCAGCCCAACGTCGAAATTCTCTTCGGGCGCCGGATAAAAGTATTTCGTGGTCCCGAACGAAGAGGCATAGGTTGAATATTGCTCTCTGAGAAAATTATTGGCCT
>CAZADO010000138.1:0-6552 GCA_964483885.1 uncultured Alphaproteobacteria bacterium
CATAAGCGATTGCTTTCCAAGCAATCGTCGCCGCGGGTTTTACTTCTTTGATGTAAGGACATCCGGGAGTGCGCCCCATGAGAAACAGCAGCATTGAGTGAGCGCCCGCGAGAGATGATTTCGAAAGAAGCTGCCCTGACGGACGTTCCTCGGAATGAGTATAGGGAATGTTCAATCCCATCCCACCGGTTCCCGTCGTTCCCACTTTAACATAGGTGTGGGTGCCGGCTCGCCGCGTTCCATCCAAAAGCACCTGAACATGACGAATAAGCTGCGGAAGTGAAACCGTTCCCAAAAATTTCTCTGTTTCCTCGAAACAGCGTTCTCCGGGAGTTCCCGTTTCTCGAGCGATATCGATATTCGTTTTCGTGCGGAAATACGCCGCATAGATGTCTTGGTAAGCGAGACCGGTCGCGCTGTTGACACAATCGATAATAACATCAGGCTGATGTTTCGTGATAATCCGATTCAAGAAAAACCGAGATAACCTCTCTTCAGTCGGCCGTTCGTAAATATCCGAGATGAATTGACACCGCAACTCTGAATTTTCCATGACTTCAGCACGGGATCGATCTTTCAAGTCTTCAGTAACGAAAATATCTCCCCAGAGAGGGACATATTCGACTTGCGGAAATTCTTTTTCCAGAACTGCACAAGCTTCTTTCGCTTCATGCTCTCGCAGCGAAAGCAAATACAGCGTCTTCGGTGCGCGTGCCAAAATTTTACGGCAGACCGCCATTCCAACCAGTCCCCAGCCACCCAGAACCATCACTCGTGAGTTTTTCAGATTCATTTAAGTTTCTTCCTTTTTCTCGGCGGGACCCCATTCTCTCGCCAGTTCACCGTCGCGTGGCAACTCGGTGAGATCCGCCAGACCAAAATGCTGCATAAATTCCGGTGTTGTTTCATAGAGAAATGGGCGTCCCAGCCCTTTCTGCCGTCCACGAACCGTAATCAATCTCCGGTCTAATAGCGTGCGTAAAACACCACCGGAATCCACACCCCGAATATCATCAATGTCGATTCGCGTGACCGGGCTGCGATACGCAACGATGGCCAAAGTTTCCAATGCTGCTCGCGACAACCGGGTTTTACTGCGTTCTGCAAGCAGTTTCTGTATGAAGAAATTGTAATCTTTCCGCGTAAAAAACTGAAAGCCGCCGGAAATTGACAGAATCTCAAATGCTCGCCCTTCGCGTTCGTAGTCCGCATTCAATTCAACCACCAGCGACGGTAACATATCGCGTCCGATATCTCCAACCGTTGCAATAAACTGCGCTTCGGTCAGTGGTTCCGTGCTTGCGAAGATAAGCGCTTCTGCAATTTGCTTCAGATTTTCTTCCGTAATATCCAATGGTATTTTCTTAGAATTGTTTTACGCTGCTTCAACAGCGGATTGAGACGCGCGACAGATCCAAATTTCGGAAAAAGGCATATTTTGATCAATAACAATTTCACGACGCCGCGCCAGCTCCAATATCGCCAAGAACGAAATGACCCATAAGAGCCGTGTCGATTCGAGCTGCAACGCTTCTCCCAGTGGGAAACGCAGCTTTTCCTGAAGCTGTTCCAGCACCCAGGCGATTCTTTCTTCGAGCGTCACTTTAAAAAGGCTGACCTGATGAACCGATTGCTGTTCGAAGCGACGCCGCACATCATCATAGGCTTTCGATAAATCATAGAGAGAAACGCGTTCGAGTAACTCTTCCGGTTCAGGCGCATCCAGCTCCGGCAGAGCTGATAAAAACCGTGATGCGCGCTGTTTCATTTCTTCTTCACGATGGGCAAGCGTTTCAGCGGCTTGTTTGACTTCCTGATACAACAGAAGACGCCGTGCCAATTCCATTCGCGGATCTTCTATTTCCTCGCCTTCCATTGCGACTTCCGGCCGAGGCAGCATCATTCGCGCCTTGATGGCAATCAGAGTGGCGCTCATAACCAGATACTCGCCCGCTTCTTCCAGATTGCCGATACCCATCGTCTCGATGACGCTCAGATATTGTTTGGTGATATCGGCGATGGGCAGGTCGAGGATATCCAGTTCCTGCTTTGTCACCAAGAACAACAGCAGATCCAGCGGCCCTTCAAAACGATTAAGTTTTACCTGCCACGTCGGCATTACATTCCCATCGCTTGATAGACTTCGGCCATCGTCCGTTCCGCTTCCTTACGCGCGCGCTGGTCTCCGTGTTCGATAATTTCGAGCACTTCCTTCGGGTGTTTTTCATAGTGAACGCGCTTCTGGTGAATCGGCTCCAGATACTCAATAATTTTTTCCGTGCAGCGCGTTTTGCAATCGACACAACCCAAAGCGCCCGACTCGCATCCGGCACGAATCTCCGGAACTTCTTCTTTGTTGAAACGATTGTGATACGTGAAAATCAGACAGATATCCGGATGCCCCGGATCCCCCCGACGGACTTTTTGCGGATCTGTTACGGCCGTTTTTATATTTTTGCGAATTGTATCGGGCGCATCGGAAATAAGCAGAGTATTTCCCAATGATTTCGACATGCGATTTCCATCGACTCCGGGGAAGCGAGGAAACTTCGTCAACATCGGCTCGGGTTCCGGAAAGATCGGATGTTTTGGAGAGTACACCGTGTTAAAACGCCGCGCGATTTCCCTGCTGAGTTCAATGTGCGGAACTTGGTCTTCTCCAACAGGAACAAACTCACCTTTGTAAATCAAAATATCCGCTGCCTGCAAAATCGGATAACCGATATGTCCGTAACTCATGCGTGTTTCGAGCGATAAATCCCGCACCTGTTCTTTCAACGTCGGATTGCGTTCGAGCCTCGCTTGGGTCACCAGCATGGAAAAGATGAGATGCAATTCGGCGTGTTGCTTGATGTGTGATTGAACAAATACCGGCGATTTCTCCGGATCAATTCCGCACGCGAGCCAATCCATCACCATCTCAACAATATTCCCGGGAATTTCCCGAGAATGCTCATAATCGGTTGTCAATGTATGCCAGTCAGCAACGAGATGAAAATTTTCATAGTCATCTTGCAGTCGAACCCAATTCTCCAGAGCGCCGACAAGATTTCCCAAATGCAATTTACCCGTCGGACGCATGCCGGAGAGTATGCGTTTCTTTTTCGCCATATAGGAATCCCTTAAGAATACGAAACTTAATTATAACAATTTTTACGAACAATCGCAAGCGAGACTTCTGATTTTCCTGCGCTTTTCGGAGTTCTTAATCCAATAATATCAAATACTAAAAAGATAGCTTGCTAATGGTTTCCAACTGCCGTGTCTCAATACCAGAAAGTCCACGCAAATCCCCAATATTCTTCTTTCCGTATCATCAGGAAACCGGGGACGTATTCATAGTGTTTCGCACCGATATTTTCTGTTCCCCAGAAGAGCCTGAATCCACCGATGCGCGCTGAAATACGAATACCGAAAAGGTGCGATGGCTCATAGTCTTGATATCCCAACTGACTGAAGGCTGTTCGTTTGCCAAGGTAGAGGTGCGATAAACTCGCTCGAATATGAAGAGGCGCTTTATAAAATCGTCTATCGAAATTTAGTCTGGAAAAACCGCGGTTCTCAGCCAATTTATAACTGTCATTTTCGTCGGCAAAAAGAAGCGACCATCGTGTATCGAATGACAAACCTCCTGTCAGAGCCAACTGTCCTTCAACCGCTCCTCCCCATCTTGAATCATCAGACGCATCAGGAGAGTATGTCGAGGTCCAAGGCTCAAACTTGTTTTCGGTATCTATCTTCAATGCAGATAAAGTCAGATTAAGCCGAGATAGTCTCGCGGATAATCCCGCTTCAACTTTGGATATTGTTTCTTTTTCCAATGGACATGCGATGAGAGAATCCGCTAAATTTGACAGCTCTGGAGTAATCAGGAGCGGTCTCTGCTCTAACGGATACCCACCATAAACCCAAAGCGGTGCAGGATACTGTTCCAACTTCTGAAATCCTGCAAACGCGGTTACAATTTTTATGATGGGAATATATCCGCGAGCATCATACCTGATGGCTGGTGAATCCCATTCTTTTCCGAAACGCGCGCCACTGCCCAGTTCGACACCGAATACTCCCGCGATATCTATAGAATCAGCAAGTGTCAACTCGATATCATGACTATCCTGAGTGTTGTCCAAAGGAAGATGCAGTTTTGAAAATTTACCTAAACCTGTAGCCTGAAGACGTTGACCGGGAAGTTTCAGATGAGAAGACATTAAAACGCCGCCGGACAAATCACGCACTTGCCAAGTATCGCCCCAGCGTTCCTTGTCTTCCCGAAGAAAAAACCTGAGGATCGGACGAAAAACTGATGTCGCCGAATCCGTCATCGAAAACGCGAGTTGTCCTTCGGAGCGAATTAACGTTTGACCGGGCTGGCGCAATTCGGAATCCGCGTGTGATTTGGCGCGCGAAAAAATTCCATCGACTTTCCAGTTTTTCGCAGGGAGAAAACTCAATTTCGCGCGATACTGTGTCAATCGAGATGCGGTTTGCTCTCGCATACCATCGTACCAGCCGAGCCGTCCCGATAGTTGAATACTGAGAGTTTTATAAACGCGCTGGCCGTGCGCGAAATCGACAGTGCCATATTTGTAATAACCTTCCCGTAGATGAATTTCAGAGCAGGGACTGTCCACCGGCACATCACGCGTCACCAAATCCAATCGCCCCGCCGCTCCCGGAAACAAACCTCCTGACGGCAAAGGTTGATAAGCGATAGAATCTAACAATGAAACCGGTAAAAGATTCGGATCCCACAAACCATCATAAGACCGTTCCAGCGGCAAGCCGTCCAGAGTGTATCGCATCTGACCAGGCCAGAGTCCCCATGGACGAAAATAGAGAGGAGCACCTATCGTACCCAGATCCTGCGGATACATTCCCGGAAAGAGCCGGAGAATATCCGACAAATCCTCGACATTATAACTCTCCATCTCGTACGCGCTCATCGCTGACCCCATGGACTGAGCCATCAGAGATGACGTTAGAAGGAAGCTTAATATAATTATGGTTGTCAAACGCTTCATTTTCTTCTAAATCATTTTTTTAAGACGAGCCAACAGTGGTGGGAGTACCATGGAGAATATCAGTGCGTTACTGATGAAATGCACGACCGAAAATCCGATGCCTGCAATCAATATTACGAGTGTTTGATACAGCGAAAAACCTGCCTGCACGGGGAAAGCCAAATTTGTCAGAACATCAAAAACAAATGTGAGGAGCAGACCCGCGAGAAAAAGTAGGCGTCGCGAGGCAGCTTTCTGAGGATTTTCAAGATAGATCGCAAGCTTGCTTCCTGCAAATCCCACGAAGACCATCCCCATCATCTGCGCGACTAACAGCAATCCAAAACTGCTTCCCGTGGGATGAAATCCGGCAAAGAGGAATTCCGTCAGCGCGCCGACAAAGATTCCTCCCAAAGGTCCTAGACAATAGCCTGCTGCAAAACACGTCGCAGTGATGAGCTCCACATTCGGAATTGCCATCAACACATAACCCAGTACGACGCCCACCGCAACGAAGGAAGCTACGCGCGTCAGAAAGAGCGGCTGGTTTGACGATACCGCGCTCATCTATGCAAAGACCCCCACTTCTTTGGGGGAAATGGGGGTTCTTTATCACTTGGATTTGAAGGCAGGAGGTCTCTCGCAAAAAAGGAAACGATGAAGCAGTTGGAAGGCAAACGTCAGGTCACCTTAAGCTTCCGAAGGCTCAGCAGCGGTTTCTTTATTCGATGTCGCGACAGATTTAGTGATGCGAGGTGTTGTCTTTTCCTGAATACGAGCGGCTTTGCCTTTAAGGGATTTCAGGTAATTCAAACGAGCTCGCCGTACCCGGCCTTTGCGTAGCACTTCGATTTTCGCAACACTGGGCGACTGGAGAGGAAAGATGCGTTCAACACCCACACCTCCGGAAACCTTGCGCACGGTAAATGTTTCGTCCATCCCGCTGCTATGGCGCTGAATAACGACTCCCTGAAAAGCCTGCAACCGTTCTTTATCTCCCTCGACAACTCGAACCTGAACGTTGACGGTATCTCCCGATTTAAACTCGGGGATATCTTTTCTTAGGTTCCCGTGGGTCCAATTTTGAATTCGATTCATGATTGCTTCCGTATTACGTCTTGTTTTTTTCTTTTTCCTGATACATTCGCCAAAGGTCGGGGCGGCGTTCTTGCGTGCGTTTTGTTTTTTCTTCCTGACGCCACTGCGCTATCTGCTGGTGATGGCCGCTCAGCAGAACCTCGGGTACCGTAAGTCCATCAATCACTTCGGGACGCGTATAGTAGGGAGCATCCAGAAGTCCGTCTTCGAAACTATCACTCGACGCGGACGCTTCATCACCTAAAACACCCGGCAGCAATCGCGCAACCGCGTCAATAAAAACGACCGCCGCACTCTCGCCTCCACTCAGGATATAGTCCCCTATGGATATTTCCTGCCACGGGTCGCGTTTCAGAATCCGCGCATCGATGTCTTTGTAATGACCGCACAAGAGAATCAGCCAAGAAGCTTTGCTGAATTCTCGCGCTGATGTTTGTGAAAAGAGCTCTCCTTG
>CAZADO010000139.1:0-8347 GCA_964483885.1 uncultured Alphaproteobacteria bacterium
AGCGCTTCCATCAGCGTCACTTTTCCGGGGAGTTTTTGGCCGGTGGGAGTGGTATCGCCGTCGCGGTACGCGTTCCGTCGGCGAATTTCGAGCGGATTCACATGCGCTTCTTCGGCCAGTTCATCCATGAGCGATTCAATCGCGAAATTCACCTGAGGAGAACCGAAACCGCGCATCGCGCCGGTGTAATTGTTATTGGTGAATGCAGCGCGAACTCGCGTGCGCACCCACGGCACGCGATAAGGCCCGGCCGCTTGCACTGCTGAACGCCATGTGACGAACTGGCTCGTTGAGGCATACGCACCGCCATCGGCGATAATATCCGCTTGAATGGATTTCAAATGTCCGTTTTTGTCCGCGCCGAGTCGATAGCTGAGTTTGTACGGGTGGCGTTTGTAGGATTCGATAAAGGATTCTTCGCGGGAATTCACCAGCTTGACCGGACGGTTCGTCGCAAGCGCAAGCAGAGCGGCGCGGCAAGATAAAAGCGTCATGACTTCATCTTTGCCGCCGAACGAACCTCCCAAAGTCGCTTGAATAATTTGTACCTTGGCAAGCGGCAAATTCAACACCGCTGCAACCGAACGCCGTGTCGAAAAAAGATTCTGCACGGAACCCTTGATGACAACGCCGCCGTGTTCCGCAGGCCACGCGACAACCGCTTCCGGTTCGAGATAAGAATGCTCGATGTGTTGTGTGCGGTAGGTGGTCAGCAAATTGATAGCGCTGTCAGGTGATTCGCCATCGCCATGATGAACGATATGTTCATAAAGCAAATTCGAGTTGTCATGCAAAAGCGGCGAGTCAACGGCAAGCGCTTCTTCCGGTGAAAAAACCGTTGGCAGTTCTTCGAGTTCAACGTTGACTTGTTCAGCGGCGAAGTGCGCTTGCTCGGGTGTTTCCGCGGCGACCAGCGCCAAACCATCCCCATAAAAACGCACCTTGTCATCGGCAAGCACGCGCTGATGTTGTACGAGAATCCCGAAGCCATGTGCTCCGGGAATATCATCTGCTGTTAAAACTACTTGTACTCCTTGGCATTGTCGCGCTTTCTCTGTGTCAATCCGCACAATTCGAGCGTGCGGCACATGAGCGCGCTTGACTGCGCCATAGAGGAGATGCTGAGGGGCTTGGTCTGCTGCGAAAACAGCTTTGCCGGTTACTTTGCCGACGCCGTCAACGCGGCGGTTTTTAGGATGGGAGGTCATTATTTGAAAATGGATTCGAGGGCTCTTTCCAAGAGAACGCCGGTGACATGCTGGCGATAATCAGCCGTGGAACGAATGTCGGTAATTGGAGAGACTTCGCGGCGTACGGTTTCTTTGGCTTCCTCGATAAGTTCAGATGTTAATTCTTTTCCTTGAAGCAGTTCTTCAGTTTGTGGTGCACGAATGACGGTCGGAGCAACTGCGCCGATAGCAATGCGGATCCATTCGACAGCGCCGTGATGCACTAAGCTTTGCACTGCGAGCATGACTTTGGAAATCGCCTGAGCTTTTCGTGGTCCAAGCTTCAGGAAAACGCCGCGCTCGCGAGCGTCCGGCACAACGAAGTGAATCGCAACAAGCAGCTCCTGCGGCTCCCGAACACTTTTGCCGGGGCCGAGAAAAAAATCGCGCGCGGGAATCTCTCGCTTTGCTTTCGCCGACTGCAATTCAAAAACAGCGTCCAATGCAATCAGCGGAGGAATTAAATCGCCTGCGGGAGATGCGTTGATGATATTGCCGCCGATGGTGCCGCGACTGCGAATTTGCACGCTTCCGATTTCGCTTGCGGCAGAAGAAAGGACGGACGCATATTCGTTCAGCACCGGACTCTGCTCGATGTCCGTATGAGTGGCAAAACTGCCGATGCGAATGCGGCCGTTTTCTTTGTGAACACCGGAAAGTTCCTGCAAGTTCTCAAGTACCATGAGCGACGAAAAACGCTCAGGTTCATCCTTGCGAAGCACCAGCAAATCCGTTCCGCCCGCCAGCGGCTGTGGAGGATTTTTCTGAGCGAGAAGCTCGAGTGCTTCTTCAAGATATTTCGGAGTAAAAATTTGTGTCATAAGTTCTGAGAGCGTTTCACGTCGATTAATTGCGCAACAATCGCAACCGCGATTTCTTCCGGCGTTTCCGCATGAATAGAAAGCCCAATTGGCATATGGACTTTTTCGATTTGCTCGGGTGTAAAACCTGAAGCGGCAAGATCTTTTCTAAACAGTGCGGCTTTTTTGTGACTTGCGATAGCGCCGATATAGCCCGGATCTTTCGGCAGTAATATTTTTAGCAATTCAAAGTCGAAATCATGGCGATGCGTCATTAAAATGACGAAATCCTCCGGATGAATCATTAGTTCACGTGCGTGAGCGATACAATCTCCGCGATGGAATGCAGCGGCATCCGGATGACGTTCGGGCGTCAACAGTTCCGGTCTGTTGTCAAAAATTTCCACTCGGAAACCTGATTGCGCCGCGATAGCTGCAGTGGCTTTTCCGACATGTCCTGCGCCGAAGAGATACAAAACGTTGCGAGGACGCGTCGGCATGAAGAAGATTTCGATTTTGCCGCCGCAAATGCTGCCGGTCGGGATGCCTTCCGCGTCTTCTTCGAGAGTGAATTTATTCAGACGCGGTAGTCCATCTTGCAGCGCTTTTAGCGCCTCTTTGCGAGCTTCTGCTTCGGCGCCTCCACCACCGACAGTGCCGATAGACGAGCCATCGGAACGCACCAGCATTATCGCTCCGGCTTTGCGCGGCGTCGAACCTTTCGTTGCGACGACGATAGCTAAACAGAATCCTTTACCGCTTTCAGCCAGTCGTCCGGCTTCTATGAAAATTTCTGAGTTCATGACTTATCGCGCATACGCTTTCCGGCGACGCGAATTCCTTCGACGATTTTGCTATAGCCCGTGCATCGACATAGATTCCCCGCGATAGCGCGGCGAATTTCGTCTTCATTCGGATCGGAATTTTTTTCAAGCAGCGCGACGCCCGACATCACAAAACCCGGCGTGCAAAATCCACACTGCACCGCTCCCGATTCGATGAAGGCTTGTTGAACAGGGTGCAGTTTATTTCCTGACTGCACGCCTTCGACAGTCGTGATACGGCATCCCTGCACCTGAGCGCAAAGCAACAGGCACGAACAAACCGCTTCTCCGTCCATCAGCACCGTGCACGTGCCGCATTCTCCCTTGCCGCAGCCTTCTTTCGTACCCATGAGTCCCAAATCTTCACGTAGGAAATCAATCAGGCGTTTGTCGGGAGCAACATCGCGCGAAATATGTTTACCGTTTAGTGTAAAATCAATCTTCATCTTTTTTCTTCTGTTTAAGTGCTGCTAAAACTCGTTCAGGTGTTAAGGGAAGTTCGCAAATGCGCACGCCAACCGCATCTGCAATCGCATTGGCGATTGCCGGAGCAATGCCCATCAAAGGCTGCTCGCCAAACCCTTTCGCGCCATAGGGGCCGCCTTCGAATGGAGCTTCCACGATTATCGGTTTGATGTCCGGTGTGTCAACAGCGGTTGGAATAAGATAGGTGGAGAACTGCGGATTTCGAATCACGCCGTCTTCACTGAGAATATCTTCCATCAGCGCGTAGCCCATCCCCTGCGCGCTGCCGCCTTCAATCTGACCTTCGACGCCATCCAAATTCACCACGCGACCGACATCATGCCCCGCAAAAATGCGTTTAACTTCGACAACTCCCGTTTCCGTGTCCACCTCGATATCAACGATGTTCGTTGACCATGCATAGGTAACATACGCATTACCCTGCCCGGTGGATTTATCGAACGTGGTTCCCTCCACGCGGTACCAGCCTTCGGCAGCGAGATTTTCGCGCCGGTTAAAACACTCATCGATTACATCCTGAAGAGGGATTGATTTGGAAGCACTCTCGATTTGCCCTTGTGTTAATTTCAGTTTGTCGGGAGTTGTTTTCAGCATGGGTGCGGCAACAGAGAAAAGTGTTTCTCGAATCGGTTTACATGCGCTTAGCAATGCGTTGCCGGACATCGTCGTCGCACGTGATGCGACCGTAGGACCCGAATCAGGAACGCGGCTGGTATCTGTCTCCGTCATGTGTACGCGTTCGAACGGAATGCCCAAGGCTTCGGCGACGATTTGACCGAGCGCGGTTCGCATGCCTTGTCCCATTTCAGTTGTGCCCACCGAAAACACCGCGCTGCCGTCACGAAGAATCTGCACTGTCGCGCCCGTTCGCGCCAGACGTTCTCCACCGGCGCCAAGCCCAACGCCGTAAAAAATCGTCGAAATTCCTCGTCCCGCTCGCTTGTTGCGGCTTACGTTCTTCTCGGGAGCTTTCCCTGCGGCGGTCAGCACGTTTTCAAGAGTCTGATGACTGCCGACGCTGTCTTTTAGAACCTGTCCGGTGGATGTTTTGTCTCCGGATTTCAGCAAGTTTCGTCGTCGGAATTCAGCAGGTTCAATACCAAGTTCAGCGGCGAGTCTGTCCATTTGTGATTCGACAGGGAAGAGAACCTGCGGGGAACCAAAACCGCGAAATGCGCCGCATGGAACGCGATTGGTCGCAACAGCTCGCGCATCAACTTTAATATTCGGGCATCGGTAAGGTCCGACAGAATGAACGATACTTCGCCAGAGAACAACGGGGCTGAGTGTCGTATAGGCTCCACCATCGAGAATATAATCCGCTTCAACCGCTAAAAGATTTCCCTTTTTATCCGCCGCTGTCCGATAATGCAAAACCGCAGGGTGCCGCTTCGACATCGATATAATATCTTCTTCGCGCGAGTAAACCAATCGTGCTGAACGGCCTGTTGCATGTGCAACAAGCGCTGCTTGTGTTGCGACGAGACTGGGAACATCTTCTTTGCCGCCAAATGCGCCGCCGGTTGTCGATTGAACCACGCGTACTTTCGCCATCGGCAATCCCAACACCATCGCGACGGCATCCTGCACGTAGAAAGGACATTGCATGGAGCCGGTCACCGTTATCGCTCCATCGCCTTCAGGCTCCGCAATCATTCCCTGCGGTTCAAGATATGCGTGCTCTTGATAGGGAGTTCGATAGGTTCCCTCGACAATCGCCGCCGCTTTTTGGAAAGCCGTTTCAACATCCCCACTGCGCATAACAAGATGAGTGAAAACATTTTCATCGCCATGCAACTTGGGAGCGTTTTCATCGCGTGCTTTTTCGGGATCCGTAAGCGCTGGAAGCGGGTGAATATCCAATTCCGCCGCAGCGCAGGCTTCTTGAGCGGCTTCGGGTGTTTCGGCGGCAATCAAGCCGACAGGTTCTCCGACGTAGTTCACCTTTCCATCAGCCAGACATGGCATATCGTTCAAGACGACAGGAATGCAATTCTTCCCCGGAATATCTTCCGCAAAAAGAACGGCGACAACACCGGGCATCGCTTCCAATTCACGCCGGTTATTTCCACGCAGTTCTCCATGCGGTACAGGAGAGCGAATGACAGCAACATGCAGCATGTTATCTTGCATGTAATCCGCAATAAATTTCTCAGTGCCGCATACTTTCGCGAGCGCATCACTTCGCGCGGTGCGACTCCCAATGACAGATGTATGAATTTCTTTTTTCATAGTAAAATTTTCTACAATCCAGCGTCAGTCAAATCTGATGGAGAATTCAGATTCTGCACCACACCCGGATCATCGACGTCGAGCAGGATTACCGCTTCAGGGTTGCGATGCAGTACTCCGCGAGCTCCTTCTTCCAAAGGCAGCGAGAAAAGCAGCGGCCAAAAGTCGTGCCCAAAGAGAGTCGGATGTCCTCGTTGTCCTTTATAGCATGGAACGATGATGTGTGTTCGCGAAGCCGCCGCCTTTATTGTTTGCAGTGTTTCCCGGCGAACAAGCGGATGATCAACCGGACACAGCAGCGCCGAGTCACATTCATCAGGCAAGGTTTGAAGTCCAAGACGAAACGAAAGCAGCGCTCCTTTTTCGGTTTCATCATTGATAACAATCGTGCCGGGAAACATCAACCTATCGAGTTCCTCTTTCACAACCGATGACGTCACTGTCACAACCGGTTCATAGCTTGCCCGCACCAGTGTGGTGAAGAGTGTAAAAACAGCAGGTTCGCCGTCAAACTTCAGGAGCGCTTTTGGCTCTTTCATGCGCTTCGATGCACCCGCGGCAAGAATAACGGCAGCAACAGACATCAGCTATCTATCCTTGTGAGAGAAAACGTTCTACGACGGCTGTAAATGTAAATTAATTAAATATGCAAATTTCTTTGAAGAAAATCAAGGAGGAGACAATAGGTTGATATGACTAAGGAGAGAGAGGAGCGAGCAGTTTGCGCCAGGCTTCGATAGCTGTCGTGAAGCTGTGCTCTTTTATAATAAGCTGCTCGGAGGCTCGCGAGTGATTTTGCCAGAGGGATTCATCGGAGAGAAACGGAAGCACCGCATCGGCGTAGTCCGTTGCAGTAGCTTCAATCGAGAGGAGGTGACCGGTTTCTCCGGTGCGGACGACTTCCACCATGTCGCCGCAGTCAGACGTGACAGGAACCACACCGCATCCCATAGCTTCCATGCTGCTTAGCGATAATCCTTCATTGATAGAAGGGAGGAGAAAAACTCGGGCGCGGCGATAAAACGGTGCGACATCATCCGTCGTTGTCCAAATAATCGACGAGCGGAGACCCAATCGATCCAGAGCCGTGTCAAATTCGTTGTGCATCGGCCCATCACCCAGCCAGCAAAATCGGGTGCTGGGGCGGCGCTTTAAAATTTCGGCGTAGGTTTCGAGTGTGAAAATCGGCCGCTTGCGTTCAATTAGCTGAGCGACCGTGATGACATCAATATCGCGTTCTTCATTGCCGCGATAGTAGATGTCCGGATCAACTGTGCTGTGTAGATAGACAATTTTTTCGGAAGGGTAGCTGCACTCGCGCAGAAGCGCAGCCGTATTCCTGCCGGGAACGAAAATTTTCTCGGCGCGATAAGCTGTTTTATTGGCGATACGTTCGACGCGTTCTGGATTTCGTGTGTTGAGGATAACGCGATTGTCACTGACAGCAACATTGTGTGCAAAACGAATTTCAGCAGGACCGGCGATAAAATGGAGATAGACAGGCAGGCGGCGAAGGTGACCCAAATTCACGGCGAAGAGCCCGTGAGGAACCAGAGAGTACGCCATGACGAGTCGGGTGCGCGGATGGAAAACTTCGCGCGCAAGCAGCGGGAGTCGTCCTCCCAAGCGTCCGAACTTTGTCCAAATTCCGTGAGGCCATACCCATTTCAAACGTTCTTCGCTTGGGCCTTGCCGGTCGCTGACGACGACGACTTCAAGGTCAGGTCGCGAGCGAAGCAGCGGAACAAGTTTGGCGTGAAAGAGATTATTGTTGAGCGTTGTCGTGATGACAATACGTAAAGACATTTTCTTTCTGAAAAAATTCAGGTAAGAGCTATTTCGCTTGCGACACTTCCCAGTCGCTTGAGATACCTTTGAGTTTCTGGCGCATCAGAAGATAGAAGAACTTCGGATCCCGGACAAGGTAGCGTCGCCACAGCCGTTTGGGATCATTTAAAAGTCGAAAGAGCCATTCAAATCCCAAGCGCGCCATCCAGCCGGGAGGCTCCGGGGTTTTTCCGGCGATGACATCAAACGCATACCCGACGCCAATCGCGATTTTCACCGGCAGTCTATCGCGATAATCATAAATCCATCGTTCGCCTTTGGGAGAACCCAATCCGACGAAAAGCACATCAGGAGCCAGAGAATTCATTTCGCTAACCACATCTTCGATTTCGTCGTTGCTCTGGACGAACTGAAAGGAGGGAGAGCGCGCCTTGACGATTTCCAGTCCCGGATAATCTTTCATGAGTCGCTCAGCAGCAATCGGAGCAATTCCCGGCGCGGATGCGAGGACATAAACTTTCCAGCTTTTTTTTGCGCAAAGCTGGCACAACGGACGAACGAGCAGGCGACCGGTGACATTCTCGCGCAGGCGAACGCCTAAAAGTCGTGCGCCGTTTTTCAACCACATGCCGTCCGGGATGGACAACGCGGCGGTGTTCAGAATCTGGCGATAGGCTTCGTCCTGCCGGGCGATCATAATCAATTCCACGTTCGGTGTCACCAGACGATGAAGCCCGCCTTCCGCTATAAAAACTTCAACAGCCGCGAGAGTTTCCTCGCTTGTCAGGTCATCGATGCGAACGCCGGCAATATTATAAGATTTAAGATTGAGGTTCAAAGTAAAGTTCAGTTTAGCCGTGTTCTTTCCAGAACTTCAGGTCGGTTTCGACCATCATCGAGATGAGCTTCTCAAAGGAAACCTTGGGTTTCCATCCGAGTTTTTCGCGTGCCTTGCTGGCATCTCCCAAAAGATGCTCCACTTCCGCCG
>CAZADO010000140.1:0-3221 GCA_964483885.1 uncultured Alphaproteobacteria bacterium
GGAATCGAAAACATCACCGTGAAGGGGTGGATGTACGATTCGAAAAGCGATACCATCACCATATAAACAAAAATAATCGCGAGCAGAAGCGCAAAACCCATATCGCGGAACATATCCTGCATCATTTCCACGTCACCACCGGCGAAAATCGTAACCTCTTCCGGCACATTCAACGACGGCAAACCATCCTGAATATCGCGATTGATTTCTCCCAGCGTTCGCGTCGATAGATTACTCATGACGGTCACGAGCCGCTCCCGGTCTTTTCTTGAAATGGACGTCGGGCCGGCACCACGTGTAATATCCGCGATGGTTTCCAGATGAACCGCTTCTCCTCGATGGTTTCGCAGCAACAAATTTCCCAGAGTACTTGGATGATTTCGCCCTTCAGAATTCAATTGCACACGCAGGTCAAAATCTTTTCCATTTTCCTCATATTGCGTAGGAATTTCACCTTCAATGGCATTACGCAGAGCCAATCCCACTTCTCCAAGCGTCAGACCCGCCGCCGCCGCTTTCTCTCTGTCCACGTGGACGCGCAACTCCGGCACTCCCAGCTCGTAGGTGGACCTCACGTCCATCGCTCCGGGTACGGTTTTCATCAGCGCAACCAAATCATCCGCCACACGCTGTACCGAATCGAGGTTAGCTCCTTTGACCTCATATTGAATCGGGGACTCTGCGGCTCCGCCGAACATTCCAATTTCGGCAAACTCCGCCGTCACGCCCGGAAGAGTCGTACAATAGCTCTCGATATCCTTCATGACGTCGCGTGTACGCTTCGAGCGTTCGCGCTTATCCACCAGACGAATCTGAAGCTGCCCGTAATGTGCGCGCACCGCCCGTCCCCATTCCGACTGCTGCATACCGGATGTCGCGAAAACCATCTCCACTTCAGGCAAACTGCGGACATAATTCTCTAACTTGAGAATGGTTTTATCCGTAACCTCAAGCGATGTTCCCAAAGGCATTTCAAGATTAACAGCGAATTCGCCTCGATCCGTTACCGGAAAAAATTCCGCCCCAATCCAACCCAATCCCGGCAGCAACATCGCCGCGAAAAAAATCGCCGTCACAATGAAAACAACTTTCACTCGATGGTCAAGACTCCAGCTTAAAAGCTTCGTATAGGTATTCTTCAAGCGCTCGAAATAAACCTCCGTCCAGCGTCCGAATTTCCCCATCCATCCTTTTCCTTCCAGCGTTTCCAAACGGTTCAGTCGCGAGGCTAAAAGCGGTGTTAAGGTAAAGCTGACGAAAAGAGATAGGAGTGTCGCGATGACGACGGTGATTGCAAATTCCCGGAAAATCTTTCCAACCACACCTGTTAAAAGTCCGATTGGCAAAAAGACGACCACGTCCACAAGCGTAATCGCAATCGCGGCCAGACCGATTTCCGAGCGGCCATCCAGTGCCGCTTTTCGGGGAGGCTTGCCCATATGCAAATGTCGATGAATATTCTCCAGAACGACAATAGAATCGTCAACAAGAATTCCGACCACAAGCCCCATCGCCATGAGCGAAACGATATTGATGCTGTAACCGAGCAGATACATTACAAAGAAGGTCGTAATCAGCGATGTCGGAATCGCCAGCAGAATAATAAACGAATTTCGAAACGAATGCAGGAAGACAAGCAATACCAGTGCCACGGTAAAAATCGCTTCAAGCAGGTTTTCCTTAACACCGTTAACAGATCGACGTGTAAATATCGTCAAATCTTGTGCGACATCGAAATGAAGATTCCCCGGAAATGCTTTCTCCATGTAGGAGAGCCTATCCCGAAGGTTATCCACCGTATGAATCGCGTTCACTTTGGATTGTTTGACGATAATGAAACCCAAAGAAGCTTTACCGTTCAAGCGCGAAATAGAACGGTCTTCTTTCACTCCATCAACAACATCGGCAAGTTCACCAAGCTTGACCGAGCCGGAAGGCGTCAGAACCGGAAGCTCTCGCACATCATCGAGATTCTGGAATTTCCCGGCAAGACGCACCGAAATATTCTGCCTACCTGCGTACATTTTACCGGCTGAGAAATCCAGATTTTCGCGCTGCACTGCCGAGGTTAAATCCGTAATCGCAACGCCGGCGGCGGCCAGTCTGTCGGCATCGGCTTCCACACGAATTTCTCGCTCGAATCCACCGATAATCTCAACCGTCGCGACGCCGCGAACTTGCTCCATAAGAGGCTTGATGCGATCCTTCGCCAAGGTGAAAAGCTCTTTTTCCGGCAGGTCGGCGGTTAGGGATATTCGGAGAATCGGCGCGGAACCAATCTCCGCTTTTTCGATCATTGGAGATTCGGCATCGTCTGGAAGAAGCGGGCGTACGAACTCCATCTTGCGCTGCACTTCCGCTGTCACGACATCAATATTTTCGGTCATTTCGAATTCCAGAAGAATCACCGAAACATTCTCCATATTGTAGCTGCGGATATGCTTCATTCCGCCGATGGTAGAGAGAACTTCCTCTGTCGGCTTTGATATCATCGACTCCACTTCGCGCGGCCCAGCGCCCGGCCACACCGTAGAAACGATGACCATCGGCCAATCCATTTCAGGCAGTAGATTAACCGGCATGCGCACATAACCGATAAATCCCAATACCGCCAGTCCGGTAAAAATCATCGAGAAAAAGCCGGGTCGGCGAATGGCAACTTCCGTCAATTTCATTATTTCATCCCCTCACTGACAACCACAGCTTCTCCGTCCTCAATCGCCTTTGCCGCCATTACAATCACTGCATCGTTCAGCTTCAAATTATCTCCATAAATGATGACCCATCCTCCCTTCGGCATTTCAGAGTGCACAGCCCGAGCGCGCGCCATGTCATTTTCAACAATAAAAACATGCGTCTGCTCTCCCACACCATGCAACGCTTCTCGCGGAACAAGAAATCCCTTGCTTTGTCCTTTCGCAATGATATAACCGCGCAGAAACATACCGGAGGCAATCCCTTTCTCGCCTGAAAACCTTGCTTCGACCGGAAAAGCGCGTGTTCCCGGCTTCGCTTGTAGAGAGCGCGATGTAATTTTCCCTCGCAGAGTTATATCCGGCAAAACATCAATCCTCGCCAAAACCGAATCTCCTTCCGACGTTGCGACCAGTTCTCGCTCTGTCAGATCAAACTCCGCTTTGACTTGCTGCAAATCCACCAGCGCCGCCACAGGCATCCCCTGAGCCACCGTCTCACCGACTTCGACGCTTCGACGCGTCAAT
>CAZADO010000141.1:0-4064 GCA_964483885.1 uncultured Alphaproteobacteria bacterium
TGGAAGAAACTCGACTCCATTTTTTATTGGAAAGCAAGTGTATCTTTGTGTCTAAAACTCCAGATCGTATTTTGCGCCAAGAACGTTATTGTCTTCGTTATCCATCACCACAAGAGCTCTGTATTTTCCACTCGGTACTTCACTGAGATTTATTTGAAAGCGAACCGACGTTCCCGGGAAGATGCGTCTGCTTTCGCTCTCAAATCTGCCGACGCGGCAGCCATCTAATGCGTACAGCTCAATCCAGATATGAGGGACAACCCAGCGATCCCCCACATTTTCCACATCCACTTGCAGCTCTTTTCCATCTTTAACAATCATTTGAGTTCCGATGAAATTCAACTGATATTTACCCGTATCTCCAATATTCGTAATACATTGAACACCATATCGAACCACTTGTCTGACTTGAGTATGATTCAGGTTCATCTCATGCTCCGAATCCTTTGTTACGGGCACCGCTTCAATCATCAGCATACTCCAGTACGTGCCGCTCAACGATGGATCGTCCGGAACTTTAACCTGATAACTCACCGTCGAACTCTGATGCGGCGGCACGATTACCTGGCGAGGGCTGAACGTTATCCAGTTGGCGTTTGATCTCACTAAAGTGCCCGCATCGCCGTATTCGTTACTCCCGTCCGAGAAAAACAGATAATCTGTTTGATAGAGATGCGCGCCTTCCGGCTCGTCTCCATTGTTTGTCACCACAACAGTTCCTTGGTAAGATTCTCCGGGTTGGGCGTCCCTCTCGAGGCTCAATGTCCCTACTGTAATTCCTGCTTCAAGACTCGATGACAGACACAGTGTTAACAGCAAGATTAAAAAAGACAATTGGATGACTCGCATATTGGATCCTCTTCTCCGGTTATTGGTCCAGGATCGTATAGATTATCGTATGCACGTCCGAGCCTGTTCCGGCGGACGCATTAGCTGAGGCTGTGTAACGCAGGGTGCAGGTTCCCGGATCGCCGGGAGCAATATCGGCGGGAATGCTGACAACGACATCCTGCGCGGATGTGGATACTGTGATTTGTCCGGCGGAGGTTCCATCTCCAGCGGAAACGCTCACCGCTTGAATTTTCAGCGTGAAGTTTTGACTTGCTACGTTCGTTTGTGCGGTGATTTTCTGAGTGGGATCCGCGAGCAGCGTTGACCACTGGAGCTGACAGCTTTCATCAATCTCCGCATCGGGATCCATTCCGGCTGTTGCGGTGGATATCGTCAGAGTCGCATCGCCATTGAGAACACTTATGTCCGCTCCCCATCCGATTTCGCCTATGAGGGCACATGCTATCAGAATAAAGAAATGACAACATAGTGACATCTTTGCGCGGCGGGGTAATGAACGCGCATGCTTTTTCTGCTTAGCAATCATAACCATTTAACATAGTGTGAATTATTGACATATTTCTCCGTTATAAGCGATTTCGAAAATGGACATTCGTATCCTTTGTTCGCAACCAACAGTTGTCCGGGTATTCTTTGAGAATGATTGGTTCTACATCATTATAGCTTTCTAATCGATTGTTATAGCAAATTTTATGCCAAACTCCACTTATATTGCACACTTATGTTTTCTTGTCGTTTTTGAATTTCGTTGCAATAAAAAACCACTCATCGTCCTGAGTGGTAATGCTTATTTATATAAATAAAAAACAGGGCAATAGGTTTGGTTTTTTCTTGTGAAACCACACCCGATTTGCCGTGATTCTCTTGCGCTGGTCTTCGTCAGCTATGATAAATTGAATTATCTTATTGTTCTAATAAATTTTTAAATAAAACCCTCCTGTTGACTAAGTTTCGACCAATTACCGGAATATGGCTGTAAAGAATTTGTCCCAAGGTCGTTCCTCTACAGTTCCCTCATCGAATATCAAACTACGATGCTGTAATTGTATAAGTGACTGTCGTATGGACGTCTGAACCCGTTCCCTGAGCCGCCGTTGCTTGAGCTGTGTAGCTAAGCGTACAACCGCCGGTTGTTGTGGCAACGGCAGTCACGAGATCATCCGCGCTGTTGTCAACGGTGACTTCAGGAGCGGCCGTTCCACCGGAAATGCCAGTAGCGAGAACCTTCAAGGCAAAATTCTGCGATGCCAGAGATGAGACGACCGTAATTTTCTTGCTTGTCTCGTTTGTTGTCCACGCAAGAGTGCACGTGGCATTCGTGGCGTCATTGGGATCCGATCCCGCAGCGGCGGAATTGATCGTAAGTGTGATGTTACCACCGGTTAGCGCCAACTCATTGATTGCATTGACTGTTACCGTGACCTGATGATTGTCATTGTTCGCTGCCGAGCAGAATTCGATCAGTCCGATAATCAGGAAACTGATCGCAAGCAGCACGCGAATAGTTTTCATGGCTTCCCTCTCGATGGGTTATTTTCTCAGTGTATTTTTATAAGAATTTATTATTACTATAGAATTGTTCACCAAACAGCAACTTACAAACGATTCATATGGGAAGGATTTGCCCCTATCATTCCGTCAAGGCTTCAGAATCAACGAATGATATTTAATCCCTAAATCTAATTCAAATAAGGCGTTATCTCGGCATTCTCTCAAAAAGTTTGCGATAGTATTCTCGATAGTCTAAGGCAAACGCCGTGCCTGCACAGGTCGATAGATCGCATCAGATCATGCAGTTAGGTCAGTAATCCACAGAGAAGAGCTCTATCCGTCAAAGACAAGGATTTCTCTCGATAAGAATCAAACGGCAAGTTTTAGACTGCCAACCTCGGTTCTTTTAGTCCCAACCTGAATTGTTTGGACGTGATTTCACGACTTTCCCCAGTTAGTTATCCGGGTATCCTCTTTTATGAGCATTCCCACTGTCATCGCGAATGTATCTTTCATTCCAATCATTATTTTGGACAGCGACCCATCAAATGAGTATTGAGAATTGCAGGTGCTTTTATTACATTGTAAATAACGAATCTTGAAATTATCTTAACATGTCGAACTCAACCCGCCACCTCTTCGCGATTCTCTTATTATCCGCAATCCTTCGGATTTATGGACTGTCCAGTGAAAGTCTCTGGCTGGATGAAGGACATACAGCCCGGCGTGCGACAGATTCCTTTTATCAGCTAATGATCGAGTCCACCTATCAGACGGAAACTCCGCTGTATTTCGTCATGGAAAAGCTATGGTGTATGGTATTCGGCACATCGGAATTTTCGCTTCGTTTTCCTTCTGTTGTGTTCGGGATTGCCGCTGTTTTAGGCATTTTCCTGCTGGCCAGAGAGATATTCTCTGTGAATGTTGGACTTCTATCGGCACTCCTTCTTGCCATTAATCCGTTTGCGATTCATTATTCCCAAGAGGCGCGCCCTTACACCTTGTTTCTGTGTGCCGCCGTTTTTTCGTTTTATTTCCTATTGCAGGTCATGCGGAATTTCAAACGGCCGGTTATCTTCGCCTATCTGTTTTTCACATTGACCGCAATGTACTCGCATCCTTTGGGGCCTTTGATTTTAATTGCTCATGGAGCTGCGTTTCTGATTTTCCGGCGTCTTGACGGTTACAACGCCCTCAACTCAAAACCTCGTGCTGTAATCACGCTGATGATTACGATTTTCTTGGTCTATGCTCCGCAACTGATATTAATGTCGCGTACGATTATGCGCAAAGTTGAAGGGACTTCACCAGCAGGATGGATTCCCGTTCCTTCATTGGTGGCTTTTGTGCAGACCGTTTATGAATATTTCATGTCTCCATTCTTAGCCATTGCCGCGATAGCGATAATTGTGCTGGGATTTGTTGTTGGAATGGTGACTCAAGGCAAAACCCGATATAGTTTTCTTTTATTAGCTTCTATCATTGCAGGCTGTTTGATCACACCATGGGTAATTTCGCATGTGGTGACGCCAATTTTTGTCGTGCGCTACACGATTCCGGCACTCATCGCGTTTATCATACTCTTAGCTTGTGCACTTTTGAAATTGTCCATGCCATGGCGTGTGGCTGCTTTGGGGATATTTTTTACACTGACGGCGTACACACTCTTCGACTACTATACAAAACTTGATAAAGCGCCTTGGCGAGAGACCGTTGAATTC
>CAZADO010000142.1:0-3787 GCA_964483885.1 uncultured Alphaproteobacteria bacterium
GCTTATCGGAGTTCCTTCCGAAGCCGGATTTCCGAAACTATCCTCCGCATAGACATCAATCTTCGTGGTGCTGAAATTATCCGCATAGAGACTATCGCTTTGAGGAATCATTATAATCGTCGCCAGCGCGCCCGGCAGAACATTCACGTCCGTATAGCCCGAAACACCCGCTCCGACATTCGCCGTGACGCGCGCCAATCCTGTTATGGGCGGCGCATAGAGTGTGACGGTGACAACACCTGAAACCGTTCGGCCTTGCATTGAAGACAACGTCCCTCTGTCCGCACTGAAAAGGACAAGTGTGTTATCGGTTACCGTGCCGCCTTGCGCATTATAGACGACAGCGCGAATGGTCGCGGAGTCGAGTCCTGCCGTAATCTGAGGCGGCAAAGCATTCACTGCGACAGACGCGGCGGGATAAGGCTCTACGAAAATCACATCGACGGAATCTCTTGTGGTTCCATAAGAAGCATAAACATGCGCTGTACCCGGCATCGTTCCTGAATAGAGCGTAGAAGTTGCCACACCTGTCGCAGAGTCGGTGACAATCGGACTGCCGATGGTCCCTAAGTTTGCTGAGAAATAAACTAAAACCCCACCGATGGGATTGTTGTTCGAATTCCGAAGCCTCGCATGCAGTTTTACCGAGGATTGTCCGTTATCGGAGAACAACGTATCCGACTCACTCCAGAGATAGAGTAATCCTTCCAGAGGCTGACCGCTGGTGGTTACCGAAATCATCCGCGTGACCATCTCCGACATGGAAACAAGCTCGGCGCGCAGCGTCACATTCCCGGTGTCTTCCGGAGCAACATACGTTGCACTGGCCCAGCCATTCGCATCCGTGCTCACCGATGTGTCGGCGGTTCCGTTCAGGAAATTACCTCGATTGGCTGTGTATCGCACGGCTTGTCCCACGGCATCCTGACTCGATTCCGAGAGAACATGCGCTTCAATATCGAGCTGGTCGGTGGGCGCTAGAGCCGATCTGGTAACTCTGACTGTATCAAAATAAAAGAGCTGTCCCTGACCCGTCGATGTCGGGGACAAAGTTCCTTTCTGCTCACAGCCAAGCCATAGCACAAAGCTGGCCAGCAACACCGACCCAATTACAAAACCAAGAAAGATCCGGCTTTTCATAGCGCGTTTCTCCTCTACCGTTGGCATTCTTTCATCTCCTTAAGCTTATAGAGTAAGGAGCGATGGGAAATTTCAAGCAACCTCGCGGCTCGCGTTCGATTATTGCTTGTTTGTTTCAGAGCCCGCCGGATTAGTTCCTGTTCAACTGCGGGCACCAATGTTTTTAGCGTTTGCTTAATCGACAGACATTCTTCAGGCACTTGCACATGAAAATCTTCTCCGATATGCTGAAGTTCCGGCGGTAATGCCTGAGGTGTTAGCGTTTTCGAATCGGAAAGTACGACCGCACGTTCGATAATATTCTCAAGTTCGCGTACATTGCCCGGCCAGCGGTATTGCATAAGCTGCTGCATCGCTTCCGGCGACACTCCAATCCCCTCTTGTTCCGCCATATATTTTCTCAGGAAGTGATTTACAAGCAGCGGAACATCTTCCGTCCGTTCCCGAAGCGGCGGCAAGGAAACCGGAATGATGTTCAAGCGATAGAACAGGTCTTCACGAAATCGCCCTTCCCGCGCGTCTCGATACAGGTCTCGTGATGTGGCGGCAATCACACGAACATCTATTAAAATTTCTGTCGTATCTCCGATACGTCGTATCTTTTGATCCTGCAAGACGCGAAGGAGTTTTACCTGAAGATTCAGTGGAAGTTCACTGATTTCATCCAAGAAAATCGTTCCACCGTCCGCCTCTTCAAAGAGCCCCTTCTTCGTCCGAATAGCGCCTGTAAACGAACCTTTCATATGACCGAAAAGCTCGGATTCAAGCAACATCTCAGGAATGGCGCCGCAGTTGACCGCGACGAATGTACGATTATAATGCGGACTGTTGAGATAGATCGCCCGGGAAATCATCTCCTTGCCGGTACCCGATTCCCCGGTAATTAAAATCGTGCTTTTAAACGGTGCGATACGCTGAATTTTCTGAAAGACGTCGCGCATCGCTTTCGACTTTCCGATGATATTTTCAAATGTGTATTTCTGACCGATTTCCGCTCGCAGTTGGTCATTCTCTCGTTTCAGCCGCCGTTGCTCCAATGCCTTCCGAACGGTTAGATTCAGCATATCGGGATTCAGGTTTTCTTTGGTGATGTAATCAAACGCACCTCTCTTGATTGCTTCCACAGCAGATTGCACAAGTCCATACGCGGTCATCATGACAATCTGCGTTTCGGGTGAATAGTCTTTAAATTGCTTCAATACGTCCAGACCATCCGTACCCGGAAGCCGTAAATCAAGTAAAACCAGATCAAATTCTTCGTCCGTGAACATATCCAGAGCTGACGCTCCGTCTGACGCGGCACTGACCGAAAATCCCGTCTCTTCGAGGTGCGAAGTCAGGTACTCTCGATAACTTCCTTCGTCTTCAACAACAAGTATCTTTTCTTTGAGCATAAGCGAAATGTGGATGGGTGAAAATAGCGATTTCGATGGTCAGTTCTCCTTTATTGCAAGGGTTATGCCATGCCTCTCTTTGTGAGATTTGTTTCATACTACGCAATGAGTTGCAAAAACCTGCCTCACTCTCAAAACAAGCATCGTGCAAATTCATTCACACGAGGGGCGCAATTTGCCTCACACGTGCAAATCCTTGCCGCTTACCGGAAAATATAACCTGAATGGTTCGGATTGGACAGCGAGAACGCACTAAAAATCAAAACGGACTTCCTATGGAATTCCATAAACTTTCCTATATGATTCTATTCCATAAAGAAAGCGAGCCTGCCAAAGGCAGGCTCGCGTGGCCGCTCGCAGCATGGACCAAAATTATATTTGCCCAAGTGCAGCGCTCGAATTTTCAGACGCTATTAGTTCACGCCATCCGGTGTTGCGGTTAAGACTGTACCGGTATTGTCCAAAGCCGTAACGACTAGACTATAGCTGGTCGGCGATGAAGCTCCATCATAGGTGTACGCAAAACTTCCAGCCACAAAGTTGCCTCCAGTCGGCAGAGTCATATATGGATTGCCGTTCGGATCCACCAAAACGGTAGGAGCCGTTGCCAATGTCATAGCCGCCGGGTAATCCGCATTGTCGATTTCGAACATCGCCAGAGCCTGCCGGAATTGGTCAACATCCGAACGAGCCGCTCCGACACGGGCACGATCCTGAGCTCCAATGAAACGTGGAACCGCAACCGCCGCCAAAATACCAATAATCACGATGACAACAAGCAATTCGATAAGGGTGAATCCCTTTTGAGTCTTCTTGTTCCGCAAACGCTTCGTCATTTTACACCTCCAAAAAAAGGATACATGGTTTGAGTGCCTCTATTTCGTTAAGTAGATTCGGCAAGGCTCGTGCCAATCCTTTCTCGTGTCGCTTATCTCTTATGTCTAAATAGTGTTACGAAAGTGTCCCACTTGAATAGTTGCAAAAAATCGTCATTATTCCGTTGCAGGATGCAAACAAAGTCGCAGAACGCAAGCATTTAAAGCTCAGGTTACGTTTTGGACGGTGGTTCGATTCCGTAGCGCTGAAGCTTGCGATAAATCGTCGATGGGTCAATACCCAAAATCTCGGACGCTCGTTTCTTTTGCCATCCGGTCTCTTCTAATACTTGAAGCAGATAGTCCTTTTCCACTTCTTCGAGGGTCATGGTGTCCTGCGACAGATTCCATTGAAAACTGCTCGACTCTGAGGACTGA